>NZ_JBWKZH010000049.1:0-45998 GCF_059424305.1 Hydrogenophaga sp. GW456-12-10-14-TSB4
GCTACGTGCCGGGCGGCCACTTCCAGTCCGCCGGGCCGCGCGGCACGTAGCTTTCGTCCACCTGCTCGACCTCGGCCGTGTACTCGATGACGATGCCGAAGGGGTCGATGAAGTAGTTGAAGAGGTTGTTGCCCGGGCCGTGGCGGCCGGGTCCCCACTCGATGGGGTGGCCGGCGTCCTTCATGCGGCCGCCCCCGCGCATCACCGAATCGGCGTCGGGCATCAGGAAGGCGATGTGGTTGAGCGCGTCGTTGTCGGCCACGCCCACCGCGAGCGTGTGGTGGTCGCTGTTGCAGTTCATGAAGGCGATGGCGACGGTGCGGTCGGCCAGCGTGAAGCCCAGCGCGTCGGTGAAGAAGCGCTGCGTCTCGTCCACCGCGTGGCTGTTGAGCACCACGTGCGTGAGCCGCGCGGGCTGGTCGCGCTGCGGGCCAATGTCTTCGCCGCGCGCATCGCCGTGCACCACCTGGAGCACGCGGCCGTGCGGGTCGCGCAGCGTGAGGCCGGTGCCGCCGGCCGGGTCGTTTGTGAGAGGGCCGACGGGGGAGAGCAGGGTGCCGCCCGCGCGCGGCACGGCCTCGGCCACCGCGCGCAGCGCGTCGAGGCTGCGCGCGCGCAGCGTGACCTGGCGGATCTGCGGCACCGGGCCGCCCGCGTGCAGCGCCAGCAGGTGGTGGTCGCTGCCGGTGCCGCGCAGGTAGATGGCCTGCTCGCTGCGGTGCGCCACGCTCAGGCGCCAGACCTCGGTGTAGAAAGCCTCGGCCTTTTCGAGGTCGGGCACGTTCAGGGCCACGCTGCGCACGGCCTCGATCCAGGGGGAACTCATGGGGCGGTCACTTTCTTGTTCTGCAGGCCGAGGAAACGCTCGGCGTTCTGGTGCACCAGGCGCGCGGTGGCGTCGGCGTCGAAGCCGGCGGCCTCGATGCGCTGCACCGGTGTGTGGTCGTGGAAGTTGAAGGGGTAGTCGGTGCCCACCATCAGCTGCGTGTCGCCGAAGCTGGCCACCAGGTGGCGCAGGGTGGGCGTGTCGAACACCAGGGTGTCGTAGAACAGGCGGCGCGCCTGCTCGGCCGGGGCTTCGAGCACGCTGTCGCGCAGCGCCGGGAACACGCCCCAGCCCTGCTGCAGGCGCGGCAGCAGCGAGGCCAGCGTGCCGCCGCCGTGGCTGAAGGCGATGCGCAGCTTCGGCCGGCGCACCAGCAGGTTGCCGGTGATCACCGAGGCGGCGGCCAGGCCCACGTCGCCGGGGTAGGCGATCACCTGCTGCAGGGGCGCAGGGCCCACCAGCCGCTCCATGCCGGCGGGCCGGATGGCGTGCACGAACACCGCCGCGCCCAGCGCCTCGCAGGCCTCGAAGAAGGGGTCGAACACCGGCGCACCGATCGGCACGCCGTTGATGTTGCTGCCCACCTCCACGCCCGCGAAACCCAGCGTCTTCACCGCGTACTCCAGCTCGCGGATGGCGAGGTCCACGTCCTGCAGCGGCACGGCGCCCAGACCCGCCAGCTGCCCTTCGCCGGCGTCCACCATGGCGGCGATCTGGTCGTTGAGGAAGCGCAGCAACTGCTGCGCATCGGCCGCGGGCATCCAGTACGACAGCAGCTCGGGCATGGGCGACATCACCTGCAGCGCCAGGCCCATCCCGGGCAGGTCCTGCAGGCGCTTGGGCACGTCCCAGCACTTGTCGGAGACGGTGCGGTAGTTCTTGCCCGCGATCATCACGTGGCGGTGGCAGGGCTGCGCCGGCGCCATCGACGGCCAGTCGGCCGGCATGCTGCGGCCGATGTAGGCCGGGAAGTTCTCGGGCACGACGTGCGCATGCACGTCGATGCCGCCGCAGGTGCAGGGAGCCAGTGCCGCCACGCCGTTCACTCCGCGGTGATGCCGAGGGACTTGATGACCTCGCGCCAGCGCTCGTGCTCGCCGCGCATGAAGGCCTCGAACTCGGGCACCGACATCTTCGGCTCGGCCAGCGAGCCCAGGGCCTGCAGGCGCTGCGCCACCTCGGGCTGGCGCAGCACGGTCTCCAGGTCGCGGTTCACGCGGGCCACCACGTCGGCCGGCGTGCCGGCGGGCGCGAAGAGGCCGTTCCAACCGGTGTACTCGAAGCCGGGGAAGGTCTCTGCCAGGGCCGGCACGTTGGGCATGTCGGGCTGGCGCTGCGCCGTGCTGATGGCGAGCGCGCGCAGCTGGCCGCTCTTGATGAAGGCGGTGAGCGCGGCGTCGGGCAGGCACACCAGCTGGATGCGGCCGCCGATCAGGTCCTGGATCGCTTCCGGGCCCTTGGTGTACGACACGTGGTTGAGCTTCACACCGCCCTTGACGGCCACGCTGTCGGCCAGCATGCCCGAGAAGGTCTTGGGCCCTTCGGTGCCGATGGTGACGGCGCCCGGCTGCGCCTTGGCCGCGGCCAGGGCCTGGGCCAGGTCCTTGAAGGGTGCGGCGCTGCTGGTGGCGATCACGAAGGGGCTGCGGCCCACCAGGCGCACCGGCGCGAAATCCTTCACCGGGTCGTAGGGCAGGGCCTTGAAGGTGAAGGCGTTGGTCACCATCGCGGCGGTGGTGGCGTAGTAGAAGGTGTAGCCGTCGGCGGCCGAGCGCGCGGCGGCCTGCGCACCGATCACGTTCTGGCCGCCCGGGCGGTTCTCCACCACCACGCCCTGGCTCCACAGGCGGGCGAGCTGCTCGCCGACGTAGCGCGCCAGGATGTCGGGGCCGGCGCCGGCCGGCTGCGACAGGATGAATCTCACCGGGCGCTGCGGCCAGGCCGGGGTCTGCGCGTGCAAGGCGCCGGCCAGCGGCAGGAGGAGCGCGGCTCCCGCGAAGTCTCTGCGTTTCATGTCTTGTCTCCTGGGCGCCGTGCGGGCGGCGCCGGTGGTTGTAGGAAGAGTCCGCTGCGCATGCTAGGGATCAACGCCATGGATGACCAGACGCCTCCGTGGATTCATAGAATCCATGCCATGGATATTCGAAACGTGGACCTGAACCTGCTCGTGGTGTTCGACGCCATGGCCCGCCACTGCAGCGTGGGCCGCGCGGGCGAGGCCTTGGGCCTGAGCCAGCCGGCCACCAGCGCGGCGCTGGCGCGGCTGCGCACCGTGTTCGACGACGCGCTGTTCGTGCGCGCCGGCGCGCAGATGAAGCCCACGCCGCGCGCGATGGAGCTGGCGCCGGCGGTGCACCGGGTGGTGGAGGCGATCAACGCCGAGATCCTGCAGAAGGCCAGCTTCGACCCCGCGCGGGCCGAGCGCACCTTCACCATCCTCACGCCCGACATCGGCGAGGTGGCCTTCCTGCCCGGCGTGCTGCGGCGGCTGCGGCAGGAGGCGCCGCAGGTGCGCCTGCGGGCCACGGCGCGCACGCGCTTCGCCGCCGCCGAGGCGCTGGAATCGGGCGAGGGCGATCTGGCCGTGGGTTTTTTCCCCGACCTGCACAAGGCCGGTTTCTTCCAGCAGGCGCTGTTCAAGACCTCCTACGCCTGCGTGACCTGCGCGCACGCCGGGCCGGCGGTGGAGCGCATGACGCAGCGCCAGTACCTGGCGGCGCGGCACGTGGTGGTGCGGCCCGACGGGCGCGAGCACCTGCTGGACCGCTACCTCGACGAGAAAGGCTGGCAGCGCCACGTGACGCTGGAGCTCTCGCACTTCATGAGCCTGCTCTCGCTGCTGCCGGGCACCGACCTCGTGGCCACGGTGCCGGAAGACATCGCGACCGTGATGGAGCGCCACATCGCGATCCGCCGCATCGCCTTGCCCTTCGCGGTGCCGGTGATCGACGTGCAGCAGTTCTGGCACCGCCGCATGCAGCACGACCCGGCCAACCGCTGGCTGCGTGGTGTGTTCTACGAGGTGAACCGGCGTGAGGCGAACGCCGGCATGCCGCTGTAGGCCGGCTCAGGCCGACGGTCGGTCCTGTGCCGTCGGCACGATCGGCGGATGGGTCCGCAGCGTGCGCATGTAGCGCGCCTGAGCGCGGTCCAGGTGATCGGTCATCTCGATGCTGGCCGCCTTCGGGTGCCGCTTCTTCAAGTGCCCCATGAAGCGCCGCAGGCCCGCGATGGAGGCGTCGTTCGGCTCGCCGCCGACCTCCTTCGAGTAGCCGTACATCAGGTCCATGATGGACCGCATCACCAGCACCAGCACCGGGTTCTGCGTGGCCTGCGCGAGGTCGTTGTGGAACTCGATGATGTGGAACAGCTTCTGGTCCATATCGCCCGCGTCCAGCGCCGCCTGGGCTGAATCCAGCCGGGCGTCCAGCCGCGCGAAGTCCTCGTCGGTGGCCGCCACGGCCGCCGCGCGTGTCACCCCGTCGGCGATGGCCACGCGCGCTTGCGTGAGGTGCTCCATGGAGATGGCGCGCAGCTGCAGCAGGTCCGACAGCCCGCGGCTGAGCGCGGCCGTGTCGCCCTGGCTGATGAAGGCGCCGCCCTTGGCGCCGCGCTGCAGCGTGATGACACCGCTCTTCTCCAGGCTGCGCAAGGCCTCGCGCAGGGCGTTGCGGCCCACGCCGAGTTGCAGGGCCAGCTCGCGCTCGGGCGGCAGCTTGTCGCCGGTCTTGAGCTGGCCGCTGGACAGCAGGCGGCGGATTTCCTCGCCGACTTCATCACTGACGCGGCGGGTTTTGACGGATCGGAATTCGGGCATTCCCTGAGTTTAGGCCAGGCAGACAGGGACTAGAATGAAATAAATCATTGGTCCCACCAATGCATATAATCACCCAATGAACCCTATTTCGACGCCACCCTCCAACCAGCGCTTGCTGACCGAGCTGGGCTATTGCCTGGACGACCTGACCATCGATGCCGTGCTGCGGCGCCAGGCGCGCGCGCAGCCCGACAAGGTGTTTCTCACCTGGCTGCCCGACGGCCGCACCTGGACCTTCGCCGAGCTGGAGCGCGTCACGCGCCGGCTGGCGCACGCCTTCACGGCGCTGGGGTGGAAGAAGGGCACGCACGTCGCGCTGATGCTGGACAACAGCCCCGAGCACCTGTTTTGCGCCTTCGCGTTGGGCCGCATGGGGGCGGTGTCGGTGCCGATCAACACCGCGAGCAAGGGCCAGTTGCTCGAGTACTACCTGGCGCAGTCGGACAGCACGGCCGTCATCGTCGACGCCGCGCTGCGTGAACGCATCGCGCCCCTGCCGTCGGCCGGGCGGCTGGCGCAGGTCGTCGTGCTGGACGCCGCGCCGGTGCCCGGCACCGCCGCGGTGGATGAGGTGCCGGGCGAGCTGTCGTACAGCACCCTCTACAACGCGGCGCCGGCCGACACGCCGTTCGAGGCCGATGTCGCCCCCTGGGATCTGGCCTGCCTGGCCTACACCTCCGGCACGACCGGTCCCTCCAAGGGCAACATGCTCTCGCAGGCCGCCAACCTGGCGTTCGGCCTCAGCAACGCCGAGCACCACGGCTACCGGCCCGACGATGTGATGTACGTCTGTCTGCCGCTGTTTCACGTCAATGCGCTGCAGACCGCCACGCACGCGGTGCTGCTGACCGGTGCGTCGCTGGCCATGACCACCCGCTTCTCGGCCTCGCGCTTCCTGGACGACGTGCGAAAGTGCGGCGCCACGGTGACCAACCTCCTGGGAGCGCTGTGCAACTTCCTGTGGAGCCAGCCGGCGACGGCCGACGACACCTCGTCGCTGCGCATCGTGAGCGCCGTGCCGGTGCCCCGGTTCGCCCGCGCCTTTGAAGAGCGCTTCGGTCTTCGCATCACCAGCGCGTATGGCCTGTCGGACCACGGCATGGTGGCTGCCTACACGGTGGCCGACCGGGCCGACAAACTGGGTTCGGCCGGCCGCGCCCGGCGCCACTACACGATCCGCATCGCCGACGACCACGACGTCGAAGTGCCGCGCGGCGTGCCCGGCGAGATCCTGTTGCGCGTGGAGGTGCCCTGGCTCGCGTCCACCGGTTACTACAACATGCCCGAGGCCACGCTCGGCGCCTGGCGCAACGGCTGGTTCCACACCGGCGACCTGGCCTACATGGACGAGGACGGCTACCTGTTCTTCGTCGATCGCAAGAAGGACGCCATCCGCCGACGCGGCGAGAACGTCTCGGCGTTCGAGGTCCAGCAAATCATCTGCACGCACCCGAAGGTGGCCGACGCCGCCGTGTTTCCGGTGCGCGCCGACACCAGCGAGGACGAGATCGCCGTGTCGGTGATCGTGCGCGACGGCGAAGCGCTCGGCGCGCGCGAGCTGGTGGAGTTCTGCCGCAGCAACATGGCCTATTACATGGTGCCGCGCTTCGTCGAGTTCCGCGACACGCTGCCGCGCTCGGTGGGCGAGAAGGTGCAGAAGCACCTGCTGCGGGCCGACATGGAAAAGAACCTGCCCGCGGTCTGGGACCGCGAGAAGGCCGGCGTGGTCGTGACCCGCTGACAACCGCAACCAGGAAAGACAAAGCAAGATGGAATTTCTCAAGGAACGGGGCATCGCCGTCATCGGCTGTGCGCAGACGAAGCTGGTGCGCCGCAGCGGCTTCAGCGCCCAGGAGCTGGCCGGCCAGGCCTTCGAGCAGCTGATGCGCGAGGTGCCGGTGGACCGCGAACGCATCGACGGCTTCGCCTGCACGCTGGCCATGTCGGAAGCGGGCAACCCGCTGTGGTCTCACCTGCTGATCGAAGGGCTGGGGCTGGATGTCAAGTGGTGTCAGGCGACCGACATCGGCGGCGCGTCCAACATCGGCAACATCGCACGCGCCGCCATGGCCATCCAGGCCGGCGTGTGCGAGATGGTGCTGTGCATCAGCGCCGACGGCGTGTCCAGCAACGACCGCTCCCACCAGGTGGGGCACCGCACCGAGTTCTGCGACCCGGTGGGTTGGGCCGGTCCGCTGACGGGCTTCGGCCTGCTCAGCGACCTGTACCGCCAGCGCCACGGCTACCCCGACCATGCCCTCGCGCGCCTGGCCGTGACGCAGCGCGACAATGCCTTGCTCAACCCCAACGCCAGCAGCGTGTTCAGCCAGCCGCTGACCGAGCGCGACTACCTGGACTCGCGCGTGGTGGCCGACCCGCTGCGCCTGCTCGACTGCGTGATGCGCGTCGACGGCGCCACCGCCGTGCTGGTCACCAAGACCTCGATCGCCCGCGAGCTCGGCATTGACAACGTGGTGCATCCGATCGCCTACCGCGAGAGCAACAACTTCGATCCCACGGAAAAAAGCGGCGACATGCTGTTGTCCGGCTTTTCCCTGGCCGGTCCGCAGGCGCTGCGCGACGCCGGCATGGCGCCGGCGCAGGTCCGCCTGTTCCAGCCCTACGACGACTTCCTGATCGCCATCCTGCTGCAGCTGGAACAGATCGGCTTCTGCGCCACGGGCCAGGGCGGTGACTTCGTGCTCGACACCGACATCAGCCGCGCCGGAACGCTGCCCATCAACACCGGTGGCGGCCAGATTTCGTGCGGGCAGCCGGGCCTGGCCGGCGGCAGTGTGAATCTCTTCGAAACCCTGACCCAGTTGCTGGGGCGTGGCGGCGAGCGCCAGGTGGCCGATGCGCACAACGCGATGGTCACCGGCATCGGCATCATTCCCTACGCACGCACCTGGGCCGCCAGCAACGTCATGATCATGGAGCGCGCGCAATGACCGCAACGTCCCCCCCATCGCCCAAAAGCCTCCCCCATCGCACGCCCCTGACCGCGCCTTTCTGGGACGCCGGCCTGCGCGGCGAACTGGTGCTGCAGTACGACCCCGAGGCGAAGCGCTACCAGTTCTATCCCCGCCCGGTGAGCCTGTTCTCCAAGGCGTCGGTCGAATGGCGCCGAGCGAGCGGGCTGGGCCGCGTCACGGCGGTCTCCAGGCACTTCGCGCACGGACCTGGCTTCGAGCACGACGTGCCCTACACCATGGTGCTGGTCGAGCTGGACGAAGGTCCGCGCGTGCTGGCACCGCTGAAAGACGCGAGCGACCCTCAAGCCAGGGAGGGCCTGCGCGTGCGCATGGCCTGGGAGCGCCGCAGCGACGACTTTGCCATCTACCACTTCGTGCCGGAGGCCGCATGACCCACACCACCACGCTCTACGCCGTGCCCACGTCCAATTCCCAGCGCGTCGCGATCGCATTGAACGAGCTGGGGCTGTCTTTCGACCTGCGCCTGCTGGACCGCGCGCTGGGCGAGCAGAAGCAGCCCGAGTTCCTCGCCGTCAATCCCCACGCCATGGCCCCCGCTCTGGTGGACGGCGAGGTGCGTGTCGCGCAATCCGGTGCCATCCTGCTGTACCTGGCCGAGAAAACCGGCCGCCTGCTGCCCGCGTCGGGCCGTGCCCGGCTGCGTGTCTTCGAGTCGCTGATGCACACGCTGGCCGATGTGCAGGCCACTGGCAGCGCGCTGTTCTTCTCGCGCCTGAAAGTCGCCGCGCCGCACCCCGAGACGGTCGCCCTGTTCGATGAGCGCATGAGCAACTTCCTGAGCCACCCGGATGCCGAGCTGAAAGAAGGCGACTGGCTGGCCGGCGAGTTCTCCATCGCCGACATCGCGCTGTACCCCGTGGTCGCACCGCGGCGCGCGGCGCTCGACGCCGCCGGCTTTACGCAGTTGGCGGCCTGGGCCGACCGGATGGCCGCGCGTGCGGCCGTGGCGCAGGGAATGGCCTTGAAGAGCACCGCCTGAAACGCAGGCATTTCCCATCAATACAAGGAGACAGACATGCAAAGACGACCCCTCATCCTCAGCGCCATGGCCACCGCGCTCTGCGCGACCCTCGGCACCCCGGTGCTTGCCCAGGACACCTATCCCAGCCGACCGGTCACCATCGTCGTGCCGTTCACCGCGGGCGGCTCCACCGACATCGCGGCGCGCATCGTCGGCCAACAACTGTCGCGCGTGCTCGGCCAGCCGGTCATCGTGGACAACAAGCCCGGTGCCGGCGCCACCCTGGGTGCGGCCTTCGTGGCACGGGCTGCCGCCGACGGCTACACGCTGCTCTGGGGCGGCAACAGCCCGCTCACCACCTCCCCCCACCTCTACAAGAAGCCGGGCTACGACCCCATCACCTCGTTCGAGCCGATCGGCGTGCTCGCCGTGTCGCCGTGGGTGCTGCTGGCCAAGAGCGCGCTGCCGGCGAACTCGGTGGCCGAGCTCACGGCGCTGGCCAAGGCACAGCCCGGCCAGTTGAACTTCGGCTCGTCGGGCATCCACAGCGCGTTGCACCTGCTGATGGAAGAGTTCAAAGGCGCGCAGGGTATCGACGCCTTGCACGTGCCCTACAAGGGGGACAGCGACGTGGCGCAGGCGGTGGTCAGCGGACAGGTCGACTTTGCCTTTGCCGCCCTTTCGACCAGCCTGCCTTTCATCCAGGCCGGTCGCCTCAAGGCACTGGCCGTCACAGGGCCCAAGCGCGACCGGCAGTTGCCGGAGGTGCCGACACTGGCGGAGGCCGGCGTGCCGAGCATGAAGCTGGAGTTCTTCTCGGGCCTGCTGGCCCCGGCCGGAACGCCGGCACCGGTGATCGCCCGCCTGGCGAGCGCCGTACACACCACCATGAAGGACCCCGGTGTGCGGGAGCGCTTGCAAAAGGCCGGTGCCGAGCCCGCCGACAGCACGCCCCAAGCGTTCCGCGAGCTGATCGCGCGCGACGGCGCTCGGTGGCAGGCGCTGATCAAGCGCATGGGCGTGTTGCCTGAATAAGGAAGCACCATGAAACTCTCCCGCATCGCCGTGTTCGTCGCCGGGCTGCTGGCCCTGGGCGCGAGCGCACAGACCTGGCCCTCGCGCACCATCCGCATCGTCGTCCCCAATGCCGCTGGTGGCGGATCCGACCTGATCGCCCGCGCGATCCAGGAACCCCTGTCCAGGGCGCTTGGTGTGCCGGTCATCGTCGACAACCGCGCGGGCTCGGGCGGTGCGATCGGCACGGCCGAGGTCGCGGCCGCGGCGCCCGACGGCTACACCCTGCTGGTCGGCCAGACGGGCACCAACGCCGTGCTGCCGTTGCTGCAGAAGAGCGCGCGCTACGACCCGGTGCGCGACTTCTCGGCCATCGCGCGGCTGGGCACATCGCCCATCGTCGTGGTCGGCCGCAAGGGGCTGGCCACCGACCTTGCCGGCGCGCTGGCCGAGGCGCGCAAGAACCCGAAAGGGCTCAACTACGGCCACGCCGGCAACGGCACCCTGGGGCACCTGTCGGCCGAACTGCTCTCGCAGGCGGCGGGCGTGTCGATGACGGGGGTGGCCTACAAGGGCCAGGCCCCAGCCGTTGCGGCGGTGCTCTCGGGTGAAGTCGATCTGGCCTTCGGTGGCACTTCGGGGGCGCTGGACGCGCTGGTCAGGGAGGGGCGCGCGGTGATGCTCGGCGTGACCACCGCAGAACCTTCGCCTCTGGTGCCCGGCGTTGCGCCGATCGCGCGCCATGTGCCGGGCTATGCGGCCGAGCTCTGGTACGGCCTCTTCGCTCCGGCAAAAACCCCCGACGCCGTCGTGCAGCGCCTGAACGCCGAGGTCCGCAAGGCGCTGGAACTGCCGGATGTGAAGCAGCGCTTCGCGGGCTTTCTCACCACGCCCGCACCCAGCTCGCCGCAGGAGATGAGCGCCATCGTGGTGGAAGAGATCCGCCGGTGGAAGCCCATCGTCCAGCGCGCCAACATCCAGGAGAACTGAGCCGATGAAAAGCATCCTGCTCATTCAGGGGCCCAACATGCAGTACCTGGGCCAGCGCCAGCCTGAGCTGTACGGGACCACCACGGCGCGGGAGCTCGACGCGATGTGCATGGACCATGCCAGGCGGCACGGCTACCGCCTGGAGATCCTCTACACCAACCACGAGGGTGTGGCCATCGACAGGATCTACGCGGCCCTGGACGAGGGGCTTGACGGGCTGGTGATGAACCCTGCGTCGTTTGTCCGCAGTGGCCACGGCCTCAATGGCTGCATGCGGGCGATCCCCATTCCCTACATCGAGGTCCACATGACCAACCTGCACGCCCGCGGGTTCGAGTCCATCCTGGCGCCGACGGCGTTGGGCAGCGTCGCCGGCTTCGGGCTCGATTCGTACCGCATGGCGCTGGAACAGATGCACCGGCTGCTCACAGGCCAGCGGGACTGGGCGCCGGCCTGATGTCACGCCGGCCCGGCCCGCGAAAACTGCGCGGGCCGCTTGTCCAGCCGGGCGCGCATGCCCTCGTGCTTGTCGGGGCTGGCGAAAGCGGTCTGGAAGGCGTTGCGTTCGTACTCCAGCCCGGCCGACAGCGGCGTCTCCATCGCCATCAGCACCGACTCCTTGATCAGGCGCAGCGCCACGGCGGGCAGCTCGCCCAGCTTCTGCGCCAGCGCCAGGGCGGTGGTCTCCACCGCATCGTCGTCCAGCACCTCGGCCACCAGGCCGCACCGCGAGGCGGTCTCCGCGTCGATCGGTTCGCCGAGCAGCAGCAGCTTCATCGCACCGAACTTGCCCAGCGCCCGCGTCAGGCGCTGCGTGGCGCCGCCGCCGGGCATGATGCCCACCTTCACCTCGGGCTGACCGAAGCGCGCGCTGCGCCCGGCCAGGATCAGATCGGCGTGCAGGGCCAGCTCGCAACCGCCGCCCAGGGCGTGGCCGCGCACCGCCGCGATCACCGGTTTTCGGCAGGCGGCGATGGGGCCCCAGAGCAGGTCGTGCCGGCGCGCCAGCAGGTCCATGGGCGTGGCGTCCACGTACTCGTTCAGGTCGGCCCCCGCGCAGAAGGCGCGCGGGCCGCCGGCCAGCACCAGCACGCGCGCCGACGGGTCGGCGTCCAGCCGGCGAAAGGCCTCGGCCAGCGCGCGGCGCAGGGCCAGGTTCAGCGCGTTGAACACCTCGGGCCGGTTCAGGCGCAGCAGGGCCACGCCCTCGAACGGCCGCTCTTCGAGCAGGATGGGATCGCTCATGCCGCGTCCCCCGTGAACCTCGGCGCCCGCTTCTCGAAGAAGGCGGCCACGGCTTCGGCGTGGTCGGCGGTGTGGTGGGCCAGGCCTTGCAGGCGGCCGGCGGCCACGAGCGCTTCGTCCAGCGTGCCGGTGCGCGCCTGCTGCAGCAGCTGGCGCGTCCAGCGCAGCACCTGCGGCGGGTTGGTCGCGATGCGCCCGGCCAGGCGCATCGCCTCGTCGAGCAGGGCCTCGGGCGCGACCACGCGCGAGACCAGGCCGAAGCGCAAGGCCTCTTCGGCTTCGATGGCGTCGCCCGTGAGCGCCATCTCGGCCGCGCGCGCGTGGCCGATCACGCGCGGCAGCAGCCAGCAGCCGCCGTCGCCGGGCACGATGCCCACCTTCACGAAGCTCTCGGCGAAGCGCGCGGCGCTGGACGCGATGCGCAGGTCGCACATGCAGGCCAGGTCGTTGCCGGCGCCGATGGCCGGGCCGTTGACCGCCGCGATGATGGGCACCTGCAGCGCCTCGAAGGCGCGCGGGATGCGCTGGATGCCGTCGCGGTAGCCCTGGGCGATCTGCTCGGGTGAGCCGGCGAACATGCCGGTGCGGTCGCGCATCTCGGCCACGTTGCCGCCCGAGCAGAAGGCGCTGCCCGCGCCGGTGAGGATGGCCACGCGCACCGTCAGGTCGGCGTTCAGTGCCGCAAACGCCTGCTCGAACGCCGCGAACATGGCTTCGCCGCTCAGCGCGTTGCGGGTGTCTGGCCGGTTGAGGGTGAGCAGGGCGATGGGGCCGCGCCGCTCGATGAGGATGGGCTCGTTCATGCGGTGTCTCCCCCGCGTTCGATCGCCAGGGCCACGCCCTGGCCCACGCCCACGCACATCGTGACCAGGCCGTAGCGCCCGCCGGTGCGCTGCAGCTGCCGCGCGGCCGTGAGCACCAGGCGCGCGCCGCTCATGCCCAGCGGGTGGCCGAAGGCGATGGCGCCGCCGTTCGGGTTCACGTGCGGGGCGTCGTCGGGCAGGCCGAGCGCTCGCGTGACCGCCAGGCCCTGGGCCGCGAAGGCCTCGTTGAGTTCGATCACGTCGAAGTCGCGCATGCGCAGGCCGGTCTGCGCCAGCAGTTTGTGCACCGCGGGCACTGGGCCGAAGCCCATCACGCGCGGCGCGATGCCGGCGCTCGCCGCACCCACGATGCGTGCGATGGGCCGCAGGCCGTGGCGCTGCGCCGCCGCTTCGCTGGCCATCAGCAGCGCGGCCGCGCCGTCGTTCACACCCGACGCATTGCCGGCGGTGACGGTGCCGCCCTTGCGGAAGGCGGGCTTGAGCGCGGCCAGGCTCTCGGCCGTGGTGTCGGCGCGCGGGTGCTCGTCCACGCTCACCACCGTGGCCGCGCCCTTTCGGCCGGGCACCGACACCGGCACGATTTCCTGCGTGAGCACACCCGATTGCTGGGCCGCCGCCGCGCGCTGCTGGCTGCGCAGCGCGAAGGCGTCCTGGTCGGCGCGCGAGATGCCGTGCTCCTCGGCCACGTTTTCGGCCGTGTCGCCCATGCTGTCCACGCCGTACAGCGTTTCCATGCGCGGGTTCACGAAGCGCCAGCCGATGGTGGAGTCGTGCACCTCGGCATGGCGCGAGAACGCGGCCGTGGGCTTGGGCATCACCAGCGGCGCGCGGCTCATGCTTTCCACGCCGCCGGCGATGGCCAGCTGCATCTGGCCCGAGGCGAGGCCGCGCGCGGCACCCGCCACGGCCTCCAGGCCCGATCCGCACAGGCGGTTGACCGTGACCGCCGCCGCGGTGAGCGGCAAGCCCGCGAGCAGCGCGCTCATGCGCGCCACGTTGCGGTTGTCCTCGCCGGCCTGGTTGACGCAGCCATAGACCACCTCGTCGAGCTGGTCCCAGTCCAGGCCCGGGTGGCGCGCCATCAGGGCCTGCAGGGGCAGGGCGCCGAGGTCGTCGGTGCGGATGGCCGAGAGCGCGCCGCCGTAGCGGCCGATCGGCGTTCGCACGCCGTCACAGAGATATGCGTTCACAGGCCCAGCACCCTTTCGGCATTGCCGTGCATGATCTTTTCCATCACCTCGGGCTTGTAGCCCAGCTCGTCCCACTCGCGCAGGATGCGCTCGTAGGGCAGGCTGGGGTAGTCGCTGCCGAACATGATCTTGTCCTGCAGCCGGCCACGGATGTCCACCTTCAGGTTGCCCGGGAAGTGCTTGGGCGCCCAGCCCGACATCTCCCAGTACACGTTGCCCTTGTGCAGCGCCACGGCGGTGGTCTCGTCGACCCAGGGCCAGCCGGGGTGGGCCATGATGATCTTCAGGTTCGGGAAGTCGGCCGCCAGCTGGTCGATGTGCTTGGGGTGGGCGTGGCGCACCAGCGCGCCGTTGCCGCCCGGCATGCCGGCGCCCATGCCGGTGGTGCCCACATCGATCATCACCGCCGCGCCCATGGCGTTGATCTCCTCGAACAGCGGGTAGTAGCGCCGGTCGCTCACGGCGAAGTGCTGCATGATGGGATGGAAGTGAAAGCCGATGAAGCCCAGCTCGCGGATCGCCTTGCGGGCCTGGATCATCGCGATCTCGCCCTTGGCGGGTTCCACCGCGCCCCAGCACTGGATGACCCGCTTCGGGTGGCGCTTCCACATGCCGTGCACGTACTCGTTGGTGCAGGGCGGGGCGGCGACGGTGGTCTCCAGGTCCAGGGCGACCAGGCAGGCCTCGACGCCGGCGCCGGTGAACTCGGCGATCACGTCGTCTTCGGTCTTGCCCACCCAGTCCCGTTTCCAGTAGCGGGCCAGCTCGGCCGGGTAGGGCCCCTGGGACTCGATCCAGGTCGGCGTGCCGGGGTAGCAGTGCAGGTCGATGATGCGCATGTCGGTTCTCTTCTTTCGTTGTTCAGTGGGGGATGCGGCGGGCCGCCTCTTCTTCCGCGTGCTTGCGGGCGATCTGTTCGCCAAGGGCCTTCTTGGACACCTTGCCGAAGGTGGAGACCGGGAAGTCCGGCAGCACCTCCAGGCGCTCGGGCAGCTTGAACTTGGCGATTTCCTTGGTGAGCAGGAAACCGACGAGCTCCTTCAGGTGCAGCGACTGACCCTGTTTGAGGATCACGAAGGCGCACATCTTTTCGCCCAGGGCCGCGTCGGGCATGGGCACGCAGGCCACGTTCTGCACCGCGGGGTGCATCAGGATCAGGTTCTCCACCTCCTCGGCGCTGATTTTTTCGCCGCCCCGGTTGATGAGGTCCTTCTTGCGCCCTTCGACGATGTAGTTGCCCGAGGGGTGCTTGCGCATCAGGTCGCCGGAGCGGTAGAAGCCGTCGGGCGTGAACTGGCGCGCGTTGTACTCGGGCACGCCGAAGTAACCGCGCAGCGTGTACGGGCCGCGCACGGTGAATTCGCCCACCTCGCCATCGGGCACCACACGGCCTTCTTCGTCGAGCAGCAGCACCTCGTCGTCGTCGCACACCGGGCGGCCGCAGGTCTCGAGCTTGACCTCTTCCGGGTCGCCGGCGCGCACGAACATCAGTGTGCCTTCGGACATGCCGAAGTTCTCCTGCACGAACACGCCCGGGATCAGCGCGCGCGTCTTCGCGCGCACCTCGGGCTGCATGCGCTGCCCGCCGCTCTGGATCAGTTTCAGGCTGGAGAGGTCGAAGGCCTCGGCCGCGTCGTCGTTGATCAGGCGGATCAGCAGCGCGGGCACCACCTTCAGGTGCGTCACCCGGTGCTTCTGGATCAGCGCGAACATCTCGCCGGGCCGGGTGTTGGCGTGCAGCACCACCTTGGCGCCCTTGAACATGAAACCCTGGATGCCCGGGCAAGCCAGCGGCAGGTTGTGCGCGATGGGCAGCACCAGCAGCAGCACCGAGTCCTCGCTGATCTCGGTCACGTCGGCGGCCACCTTGGAGTTGTAGGCGTAGTCGTTGTTGGTGCGCGGGATCAGTTTGGGGATGCCGGTGGTGCCGCCCGAGAGCTGGAAGATGCAGGGGTCGGTCGGGTCGATTCGGATCTCGGCCAGGCGCGAGGCCGGCAGCGTGGCGGGCTTGTGGATCAGTTCGCGCAGCGAGACCTCACCCGGGCCGGCCTCGCCGAGCACCAGGCGGAACTTCAGCGACGGGTTCTCGGCCTGCACCCGGGTGATCACCGGTGCGAAGGCGAAATCGCCCGACGTGTCGGGGTAGACGCAGGTGGTCGCGCCCGAGAGCTGCACGAACTGGCTGATCTCGGCGTAGCGGTGCGTGACCAGCGCTGCGATCGGGATGCAGCCGATCTTCTGCAGCGCGAAGTACAGCAGCACGAACTCGTGCACGTTGGGCAGCGTGGGCACCACGCGGTCCAGCGGTTTCAGACCGAGTTCGAGCAGGTTCAGCGCCAGGTTGGTGGTGACGCGGTCGAGTTCGGCGTAGGTGAACGTCACATCGCCATCGATCAGCGCCACGCGGTCCGCGTAGCGGCGGAAAACGGCGTCGAACTCCTGCGCCAGCGACTGGTCGCGCCAGTAGCCCTTGGCGCGGTAGCGCGCGGCGTACTCGGCAGGGAAGGGAACGAATCCTTCAAGCATGGAAGTCTCCTAAAAATACGAGGAAGCAATGCCGGCGACGGGTCCAAGGGCACCGCGGAACCGGCTTTGCCGGGCCGCCAGTGCCGCCCCCTTGAGGGGGTCGCGCGCAGCGCGGCAGGGGTGGGTCATGTCGAGCTCGTGAAGCCGCCGTCGATGACGACGACCTCGCCGGTGACGAAGCGCATGCCCTGGATCAGGTTGAGCATCACCTCGGCCACGTCGTCGGCGGTCACGCAGCGCTTGAGCGGCGTGGCCTTGGCGCGCGCGCCCATGAGCGCGTCGTACTTGTCGCCCAGCATGCGCTCCATCCAGTCGCCTTCCATCCAGCCCGGCGCCACCGCGTTCACGCGGATGTCCGGGCCCAGGTTCCAGGCCAGCATCTTGGTCAGGCTCACCACGGCGGCCTTGCTGGCGGCGTACGGGGGCGGTTGCGGGCCCGGGCGCAGGCCCACGATGCTCGCGGTGTTGACGATGCAGGGTTCACCGCCCTGTTCCTTGCTCTTGCGAAGCAGGGGCACGGCCGCTCGGCTCACCTGGAAGTTGCCGCGCACATTGACCGCGAAGGTGCGGTCCCATGCGTCCATGTCCAGGCTTTCCAGGTCTTTCACCTTCCAGGTCGCGGTGGTGCCGGCGTTGTTGACCAGCGTGTCCAGGTGGCCGAAAGCCTCGCCCACCTGGGCCAGCATCTGGCGCACGGCGGTGTCGTCGCTCACGTCGCACTGCAGCAGCAGGGTCTTCGCGCCCAGGGCCTGGGCTTCGGCGGCCACGGCCTGGGCGGCCTGGGCGCTGGAGGCGTAGTTGATGGCCACGTCGTAGCCGGCCTTGGCCAGGGCCAGCACGGCGCTGCGGCCGATGCCGGTGCCGCCGCCGGTCACGAGGGCTTTCTTGCGTTGGGTCATGGTGATGTTCTCCTGTGGAATGGGTGAATTCGTCCTGGGCACCGGCGCGACCGGTGCCCTCGGGCGGTGGGGTTGGGGCGGCTTACTGCGGCTGCACGCCGAGTTCGTTCACCAGGTGCTTCATCGCGCCCTGCTGCTGCACGAAGAACTCGCGCGCGCCGGCCACGCTGTCCTGGCGCGGGTACACGCCCAGCTCGCCCAGGCGGGCGACGATCTCGGGCGAGGCGGTGATGCGGTTCACGTCGGCGTTGATGCGCTCGACGATCGCGGCCGGCGTGCCGGCGGGCACGATGACCTGGAACCAGCCGATGGCTTCGTAGCCGGCATAGGTTTCCGCCACGGCGGGCACGTCGATGCCGGGCAGGCGCTTGGCGGAGGTCACCCCGATGGCGCGCAGACGGCCCGACTTCACATGCGGCAACAGGCTCGGCACGCCGTCCACCGTGAAACTGGCATCGCCCGCGAGCACGGCGGCCACGGCCTCCGGTGGCGTGCGGTAGGGCACGGTGAAGGTGCCCATGCCGCCGGCCTTGCTGACCATCTCGCCCGCCAGGTGCGGCAGCGAGTTGAGCTGCGGCGCGGCGAAGTTCACCTTGCCGGGCTGGGCCTTGGCCTGCTTCGCCAGATCGGCCATCGACTGCACGCCGCTGGCGGCTGGCACCACCAGCATCAGCGGGCTGATGCCCACGGTGGCGGCGGGGGTGAGGTCGGTGTCGGGGTTGAACTGCGGGTTCTTGAACACCAGTGGCGTGATGGTGCCCATGGCCGCCGGCACGAAGCCGATGGCGTAACCGTCGGGTGCCGAGCGGGCCAGCGCCGACATGCCGGGAATGCCGCCCGCGCCGGGCCGGTTGTCCACCACCACACCCTGGCCCCAGACGGCGGCGAGTTTTTCGCCCACGATGCGGGCGATCACATCGGGCGCGGAGCCGGCGCCCACGGGCACGATCATGCGCACCGGTTTGCTGGGCCAGGTCTGGGCCATGGCCGAGCTGCCGCACAGCGCCAGCAGCAGGCAGGCCGCCGGAAGGAGATGGCGTTTCGGAATGAGGGTCATGTCTTGTCTCCGAGTTGTTGGTCTGGTCGCCCCGTGCAATGGGGGTGAGGCGCACTCTAGGCAAACATGAGGATTCCAATAAGATGGCGTGATCGAAAAAGCGATTCAGAATTCGCATCCCCCCGGAGACACGTCGACGCATGAAACTCGAACAGCTGCAGCACCTGATGGCCATCGTCGAACACGGCAGCCTGCGTTCGGCCGCGCGGCGGCTGGACATGCCGCAGCCCGCGCTGACGCGCAGCGTGCGGGCGCTGGAGAGGGAGCTGGGGGTGAGCCTGTTCGCGCGGCAGACCACGGGCATGGTGCTGACCGCCGAAGGCGTGCGCTTCCACCGAAGGGCCTGCGTGATCTCCAGCGAGGCGCGCCGAGCGCGCGAGGAGGTGCAGCACCCCGGCCCTGGCTACGAAGGCACGGTGTCGGTGGCGCTGTCCATCATGCCGCACCTGGGCATGCTGCCCGACGCCCTGTCGGTGTTCCGAAAGACCTACCCGAAGGTCAAGCTCAACCTCACCGAAAGCCTGATGCCGGGCGTGGAAGGGGCGCTGCGCGACGGCAGCCTGGACTTCTATCTGGGCGCGGCGCCTTCACAGAAAACCGCGCCGGGCCTGGCCGTGCAGCACCTGTGCGACAACACGCGCGTGGTGGTCTGCCGCAAAGGCCATCCGCTGGCGCGCGTGCGCAGTCTGAAATCTCTGGCCGGCGCCGACTGGGCCAGCACGACCATCGACTACAACGCCGAGGAAGACTTGGCGCGGCTGTTCGCCACCCACGGCCAGCCTGCGCCCCGCGTGATGCTGAGCGCGCATTCGGCGCTGTCGGTGCAGGTGGCGCTGGTGCAGACCGACCTGCTCGCCATGCTGCCCCGGCAGTGGATGGACTTCGCGATGACGCGCGACCTGCTCGATGTCATCCCGGTGCGCGAGCGGCTGCCGGCACCCGCGATCGTGCTGGTGCGAAGGCCCGACCTTCCGCTGTCGCCGCCGGCCGAGTTCTTCTGCGATGTGCTGCTGCGGGGTCTGCCGAGAACCTGAATCAGCCGGCTTGCAGCCCGGCGGCGGCCACGCCGGCCAGGCAGATCAGCTCGTCTTCATCGCCGGTGCCGCCGCTGGCGCCCACCGCGCCGAGCAGATGGCCCTGTGCGTCCTTGATCACCACCGCGCCGGTCTGCGGCAGGAACTTGCCTTCGGCCGTGGCCGCGAGCGAGACGAAGAAGTTCGGGTTGCCCTTGGCGCGCTCGCTCAGCGTGCGGCTGGACACGCCCATGCCCACGGCGCCCCAGGCCTTGGCCCGGGCGATGTCGAAGCGGAACATGCTGGCACCGTCTTCGCTGACGAAGGCCTTGAGGTTGCCCGAGGCGTCGAGCACGGCAATGCCCATGGGCTGGTAGCCCTTCTCCCTGGAGGTGGCGAGGGCGGCGTCGAGGATCTGCCGGGCTTGAACGAGGGTGAGGCTCATGGTCGGGTGGAAGTTCGGAAAAGGAAAGGGGCGGGCGATCTTGCCATGCTCAGTCTTCGGGCTTGAAGCCGGTGACCTTGACCACGTTGGCCCAGAAGGCGTGGTTCTCGCGGATGGCCTTGGCCAGGCCTTCGGGCGACACCCGCATGACCTCCAGGCCGTTCTTGTCGATCACGTCCTTCATCGCGGCCGAGGCCAGCGCGTCGTTCACGGCGGTGTTGAGCGCGGCCACCTTGGCCTTGTCCATGCCGGCCGGGCCGTACCAGCCGAGCCAGTCGACGAAGGCCACGTCCTTGTAGCCAAGCTCGGTCAGTGTGGGCGTGTCGGGCAGGGCCTTCCAGCGTGTGGGCGCCGAGACCGCGAGCGCGCGCAGGCTGCCCGCTCGGATGTGCGGCAGCACCTCGCTGACCACGTTGAAGCTGACCGGGATCTGGCCGCCGCGCAGGTCGGTGAGCAGCGGCGCGCCGCCCTTGTAGGGCACGGCCTGCATGTCCACGCCGGACTGCTTGCCCAGCATCGCGCCGGCCAGGTGCAGCGAAGAGCCGGTGGCCGGCACGCCGTAGTTGGCCTGGCTGGGGTTGGCCTTGGCCCATTTCAGGTAGTCGGCCACGGTGCGGATCTCGGCCGGCAGGCCCGGGCCGGCGGTGAACACGGCGGTGTAGGTGCACAGCCCGGCGATGGGGGTGAAGTCGGTCAGCGTGTCGTAGGGCAGCTTCTTGAACACGTGCGGGTGCAGCGTCATCAGCGAGCTCGGGCAGCCGAACAGTGTGTTGCCGTCGGGGGCCGATCGCTTGACGAACTCGGCCGCGATGCGGCCGCCCGCGCCGGGCTTGCTGTCGTAGATGATGGGCTGCGGGTACTTGCCGCGCAACTGGTCGATCAGCGGGCGCGCGACCTGGTCGCCCAGGCCGCCGCCGACCGGGAAGCCGGACCAGAGCGTGGCGTTGGCGGCCGGGCCTTGCGCGAAGAGGGGCAGGCCGGTGGTGGCCAGGCCGCCGAAGGCGGCGCCGGCGCGCAGCAGGGTTCTGCGTTGCATGTCTTGTCTCCTGGTTGTTGTCAAAGAAAACGGGCGGTGTCAGGTCGGATCGAGGCGGGTGAGCGAGGCGAAGCCGTACTTGTTCATGCTCACGAACTGGCTCACCGCCGGGTGCGGCACGAAGCGGGTGCGGCAGTCGAGCACGGCGGGCAGGCCGGAGGCGATCGCGCGTTGCAGGGCGGGGGCCACGTCGGCCGCGCACGTGACCACCTCGCCGTGGCAGCCGAAGCCGCGCGCGATGGCGGCGTAGTCGGTGTCTTCCAGCTCGGTGGCCATCTCGAAATCGAGCCCGGCTTTCTGGCCCATGCGGATCACGCCCCACGCGGCGTTGTTGTGCACCACGGTGATCACCGGCAGGCGGTAGCGGCGCGCGGTGTCGAGTTCGTTGAGCGTGAAGCCGAAGGCGCCGTCGCCGGTGATGTTGAGCACCGCTCGCCCGGGGAACTGCGTCTGCAGCGCGATGGCGGCAGGCAGCCCGTAGCCCAGGTGGGACATGCCGGGCTCGTGAAAGCGCGTGCGCACCTCGTGCACCGGCGTGAGGTCGTTGCTCCAGAAGGTGGTGTGGCCGCCGTCGTAGACCGCGAGCGCGTCGGCCGGCAGGGCATCGCCCAGGGCCTTGGCCAGGGCGGCGGGGTGCATCACGGGGTCGGGGTCGGCGACCATCTGCGCGAGCTTGCCTTCGTGCCCCGCGCGCACCGCGCGCAGTTCGGCGAGCCAGGCGCCGTCGGCCGGCGCGGCGGGGTCGCCCAGGGCCGCGAGCAGGTCGCGCAGGGCCTCGCCCGCGTCGGCCTGCATGGCCACCTCGTGCATCGCGGCCTGGCCGAGCGAGGACGGGTCGATGTTGATGTTGATGAGGCGGTGGTGGCGGCGGGCAAGCGCGCCGCGCGCGTCCCACATCCACGACGACCAGCGGCAGCCCACGCTGAGGATCACGTCCGCGTGCTCGAAGGCGTGCTTCACGGACTCGCCCGCGATGATGCCGCCATGGCCGATGAAGTGCGGGCTGTCCGAAGGCACCACGCCCAGCGCCATCTGCGTGGGCACCACCGGCGCGTTCAGGCGCTGGGCCAGCGCGCGCAGGGCGGTGGCGGCACCGGCGGCCACCACGCCGCCGCCGCCCACGATGAGCGGGCGCCGCGCGCCGCGCAGCAGCTGCACCGCCGCCTCCACCGCCGCCTGCGCCGGGCGCGGCCCGAGCGTGGCGCGGTAGCGCTGCGGGGCCACGTCGAACTCGTCGGCCGCGAAGGCCTGCACCTCGCCCAGCACGTCCTGCGGAATGTCCAGGTGCACCGGTCCGGGCCGCCCGCCCAGGGCTTCGCGGAAGGCGCGCCGCGCGAGCTCGGGCATGCGGCGCGCGTCGTTCACGACCGCGTTCCATTTGGTCAGGGGGCGGGTCACGGCGACCGTGTCCAGGTCCATGAAGACGCCGGTGTGCGGGTACGACGAGGCGCGGTGCTGGTTGCTGGTGATGGCCAGCAGCGGCAGGTTGTTGTTGAAGGCCACGCCCAGGCCGGCGGCGAGGTTGAGGCCGCCCGGGCCCAGCTCGCCCACGGCCACCGCGAGCTTGCCGGTGCCGGCGTGCACGGCGGCGGCCATCATCGGCCCGGCGGCTTCGTGGCGCACGCCGATGAAGCGGATGCGCGGCTCGCGGCTGAGCGCATGGAACAGCGGCGAGAGCTTGCCGCCCACGATGCCGAACACCGTGTCCACGCCCTCGGCCAGCAGCACGTTCACCAGCGCCTGTGCACCGGTCAGGCGAAGGGGCGGGGCGGTGCTCGTGGGTGCCACGGGCAGCGGGGCATCGGGGTGGGGGTTGCGCGTCATGGAGGCGGATGATGCGCGAGCGGCGTGGCCGAAGCGATGGACGTTTCGGCCCGATTCCTGTACTTTTCCGGCATCGCCTTCACTTTGCCCGCCCATGAGCACGTCTTCGCCTCTGCTTCTCGTTCCCTTCAGGGAAGTCCGCCACGACCAGCCCGACGATTGCCTGCACTACGAATCGGTGGCGGTGCGCGGCGCTGAAATGGACTGGACGATTCCGGCGCACCGGCATGAGGGTTTGCACCAGTTCCAGTTCCTCGCACACGGCAGCGTGCGCGGCACCATCGACGGGCAGGACTTCGAGGCCCAGGCGCCGGTGATGCTGCTGCTGGCGCCGGGCTCGGTGCATGGCTTCACCTACACCCCCGACGCGGTGGGCCACCAGGTCACGCTGCCCACCACCACGCTGCGCCAGTTGCTGGGGGGCTCGACGTTGGTGGACGACGAACTCGGCACCTCGTGCGTGCTCCCCCGCTCGCAAGGGGAGGACGAAACCGAGTGCGCGAACCTCTTTGCGCAGATCGCGCGCGAGTTCCGGGCCCAGCACCCGGGCCGTGTGCACGCGCTGCTGGCCAGCGCCACGCTGCTGGCGGTGCAGACCTTGCGCCGCCGGGGCGAGCACTTCAAGCGCGAACGCGGCCAGGGCGAACGCGATGCACTGGTCAAGCGCTACCTCGCGCTGGTGGAGCAGCACTACCGCGAGCACGAGCCGCTGAGCTTCTACGCGCAGGCCCTGGGCGTGACGCCCGACCACCTCAGCCGCACCTGCCGCCACGTGGCGCGGCAGTCGGCGCTGCAGATCCTGCACGAGCGGCTGATGCTGGAGGCGCGCCGCCTGCTGGCGTATTCGTCGCTGCCGGTGGCGCAGGTGGCGGAGTCGCTGGGCTACGACGACGCGGCCTACTTCAGCAAGTTCTTCAGCCGCACGGTGGGCAACACGCCGTCGGACTACCGGGCGCTGGTGGCCAGCGGGGTGCGCGGCGCGAGCTGAGCGGCGCCGGTGCGCTGGTGTAAGGTTGCCGCATGAGCAACGCAACCGACCCCACCGAACAGGCCAAGGCCTTTTTCTTCGAGGGCAACACCCTCTTCGAGGCGGACCGGCTGGACGAGGCGCTGGGCCGCTACCAGGCCGCGCTGGCCCTGGTGCCGGGCCGGCCGTCCATCCTGGCCAACCTGGGGGTGACCCAGTGCCGCCTGGGTCGCTGGCCCGAGGCCGTGGCCACGCTCGCGCAAGCCACGAAGGCCGACCCCACCCACCGCGACGCCTGGATCGCGCTCGGCCTCTCGCACGAGGCGCTGTCGAACTGGGCCGCTGCCGCCGACGCGCTGCAGCAGGGAGTGCGGCTGGGGGCTTCCACGCCGCAGCTCCACCTCTCGCTGGCCATGTGCCTGCTGCGGCTGGAGCGGCCGGGCGAAGCGCTCCGGTCGCTGGACCAGGCGCTCGCGCTCGATCCCACGCTGGCCGAGGCCTGGAGCCAGCGCGGCAGCCTGATGCGCGAGGCCGGCCAGCTGGCCGAGGCCGCGCGCTGCTTCGAGCAGGCCCTGGCCCACGGCGGCGACGAAACCCTGCACCGCTTCTACCTCGCGTCGGTGCGGGCCGGTGAGGCCGCGCCCGCGCAACCGCCCAGCGACTACGTGGAGGCGCTGTTCGACGACTATGCCGACGACTTCCAGCACCACCTGGTCCACCAGCTGAAGTACCAGGCGCACGAGACCTTGCTGGCCCCGCTGCGCGTGGGCGGCCGGCGCTACCCGCTGGTGCTGGACCTGGGCTGCGGTACCGGCCTGTGCGGCCAGCTCATCCGCCCGCACGCCGACGCGGTGGACGGCGTGGACCTGGCCAAGGCCATGGTCGATCAGGCGCGCGCTGGGGGTGCCTACCGCCGCGTGGAGCAGGGCGAGCTGCTGGCCTTCCTGCGCTCGCAGGACGCAGCGGCCGACCTCGTGATCGCGGCCGACGTGTTCATCTATGTGGGCGCGCTCGACGAGGTCTTTGCCGCCGTGCGCCGGCGGCTGACCCCGGCCGGTTGCTTCGCCTTCTCGGTCGAACTCGCCGGCGACGGCCAGGACCTGCAGTTGCGGCCCAGCCTGCGCTATGCCCATTCGCCGGCCTACATCGACCGGCTCGCCCGGGCCCACGGTTTTCGCGTGCGCCAGACCTGGCAGGCGCCGCTGCGCGAAGACCAGCAGAAACCCGTGATGGGTCTGTACGCCCTGCTGGAACCCGCGACGCAGGCCTGAGCTCAGTCCTTGCGCCGCGCGACCCAGTAAGTGGCGCCCTCGGCGCCGTAGCGCTCGGCGTGCGGCACCTCGCGCTCGATCTGGAAGGTGTCGCCTGCGCGCAGCTGGCGTGTGAGGTCGCCCACCGTCAACCACATCTCGCCGCGCGTGACCACCGCCCGGGCGGCAAAGGGGTGGGTGTGCATGTCTAGCACTGTGAAGGGCGCCCATTCGCGCTCGATCACTTCGTCGTAGCCTTCGATGAGAGCCTGAAGGCGAAAGGCCTCGAATTTGGCGGGGCTCATGGCATGGGATTGTGGGCCCTCGGGGGGCGCGGTCAAGCGTTAGCATGGAGGGCTGTCGCACCGCGAAAGGCGCCCCATGTCCCACATGCTCTTGATCGTTGAACCGGCCGGCCAGCGCGGCACCCGCACCGAGGCCCAGGGCCGCGAGGTGTATGCCCGCATGCAGAAGTTCGGCGAGTCGCTGCGCTCGCGCGGCAAGCTGCTGGCGGCGGAATCGCTGGCCTCCCAGGCCACGGGGGTGCGGGTGCACACCGGCGGCGGCAAGGCCCAGGTGGTGGACGGCCCGTTCGCCGAAGCCAAGGAAATGGTGGGTGGCTTTTTCCTGCTGAACTGCGCCAGCATGGCCGAGGCCGTGGCCATCGCCCACGAATGCCCGGCCGCCGAGTGGGCCACCGTCGAGGTGCGCGCCCTGGGGCCCTGTTACGACGACAGCCGGGGCTGAAACCCGTCCTCAGGGTTTTTCCTGGGGGTGCCTTGTCGAAAACCGCGCGCCTGGTTCGTCGTGCCTGTTGAAACCACCCAACCTTCAACCGGAGACCACCATGCGATTCATGATCATCGTCAAGTCCTGCGACGAATTTGAAGCCGAGACCTCGCCCGCGCCCGATGAGGCCTTGATGGCGGAGATGGTCCGTTACCACGAGGAACTGGCCCAGGCCGGCGTGCTGCTCGACGGCTCGGGCCTGCAACCCAGCCGCAAGGGCTGGCGCGTGCACTACAGCGCTGACGGCGGCAAGCGCATCATCGACGGCCCGTTCGCCGAGTCCAAGGAACTCATCGCCGGCTACACCCTGATCCAGGTGCGTTCGCGCGAGGAGGCGATGGAGTGGAGCCGCCGCTTTCCCAACCCGGCGGGCGCCGGCAAGGACGCCGTGATCGAGCTGCGCCAGCTCTACGAGATGGAAGACTTCCCGCCCAGCGAGCCGCTGGAAGACTTCAAGAAGCTCGACGCCATGCACAACCCCAAGCGCTGAGGAGACACCCCATGCTCAAGATCCTTGCCCTGCTGATCGGCGTGGCCATCGCCGCCCTGCTGCTGTACGCCGCGAGCCGGCCCGACCGGTTTCACGTCGAACGTTCGATCACCATCCAGGCGCCGGCCGAGCGCCTGCACCCGCTCATCAACGACCTGCACCGCTTCAACACCTGGAACCCTTACGCCCGCAAGGACCCGGGCATGCAGGGCCAATACAGCGGGCCCAGCGCGGGCCCCGGCGCGGTGTACGCGTTCCAGGGCAACAAGGAGGTCGGCAAGGGCCGCATCGGCATCACCGCCTCCAGCGCGCCCTCCAGCGTGACCATGCAGCTCGACATGTTCGAGCCCTTCGAGGGGCACAATGTCGTCACTTTCAGTCTGGTGCCCGAAGGCGAGGCCACCCGCGTGACCTGGGCCATGGACGGCCCCAGCCCCTTCGTGGCGCGGCTCATCGGCGTCTTCATGAACATGGACCAGATGATCGGCCACGACTTCGAGACCGGCCTGTCGCTGCTCAAGTCGCAGGCCGAGCGCGCGGCGGCGGCGTCCTGAGCGCCCGTTTCTTCCCGTTCAACCAGGAGCCACCATGTTTCGCCAGATCTTCGTCAACCTGCCCGTCAAGGACATGGCCCGCTCGCAGGCCTTCTTCAAGTCGCTAGGCCTGAAATTCAACCCGCAGTTCACCAACGAGCAGGGCGCCTGCCTGGAGGTGGGTGAGAACATCTTCGCGATGCTGCTGGTCGAGCCCTTCTTCCAGGGCTTCACCAAGCTGCCGATCTCGGACGCGAAGAAGGCCACCGAGGTGCTGATCGCACTCTCGGTCGACCAGCGCGCCCAGGTGGACGAGGTGGTGGCCAAGGCGGTCGCCGCCGGTGCCACCACACCGAACGCCCCCATGGACCACGGTTTCATGTACCAGCACGGCTTTGCCGACCTGGACGGCCACCAATGGGAGGTGTTCTGGATGGACATGAGCGCCGCGCCCGCGCAGATGTAAATTCGGCTCATGCATTCCAGTGTCCACCAGGCCATCGCCACCGTCTGGCGCCTCGAGTCCGCGCGCATCACGGCCAGCGTGGCGCGGGTGGTGCGCGACATCGGCGTGGCCGAAGAGCTCGCGCAGGACGCGCTGGTGGCCGCGCTGGAACACTGGCCCAGGGGCGGCGTGCCAGACAACCCCGCCGCCTGGCTCATGACCACCGCCAAGCGCCGTGCGCTCGACCACCTGCGGCACCGGCAGATGGCCGAGGAGAAGCACGACGGCATCGCGGCCGACCTGGAGGCGCTGGGCGCCACGCACGTGCCCGATTTCGTGGACGCGCTCGACGAGGCCCGGCAGGACGACATCGGCGACGACCTGCTGCGCCTGGTCTTCACCGCCTGCCACCCGGTGCTCTCGACCGATGCGCGCGTGGCCCTCACGCTCAAGCTGCTGGGTGGGCTCACCACCCACGAGATCGCGCGCGCCTTCCTGGTGCCCGAGGCCACCATCGCGCAGCGCATCGTGCGGGCCAAACGAACGATCAGCGACAACGGCGTGCCCTTCGAGGTGCCGCGCGGCGAGGCGCTGGGCGAGCGCCTGGCCTCGGTGCTCGAGGTGGTGTACCTGGTGTTCAACGAAGGCTACACCGCCACCAGCGGCGGCGACTGGATGCGCCCGTTGCTGTGCGACGAGGCCCTGCGCCTGGGCCGCATGCTCGCCGGTATCGCGCCCCAGCAGCCCGAGGTGCACGGCCTGCTCGCGCTGATGGAGATCCAGGCCTCGCGCACCGCCGCGCGCACCGATGCCCAAGGCCGCCCCGTGCTGCTGGCCGACCAGGACCGCAGCCGCTGGGACCACCTGCTGATCCGCCGCGGGCTGGCCGCACTCGACCGCGCCGACCTGCTTGCCACCGACGCCGGCCCGTACCACCTGCAGGCCGCCATCGCGGCCTGCCACGCGCGCGCGGTGCGCGCGGCCGACACCGACTGGTCCCGCATCGCCGCCCTGTACGGCGAACTCGCGCGCGTGGCGCCTTCGCCGGTGGTCGAGCTCAACCGCGCGGTGGCCATCTCCATGCACGCCGGCCCGGCCGCCGGCCTGGTGCTGGTGGATGCGCTGCTGAAGAACAAGGCGCTGCGCCAGTACCACTGGCTGCCCAGTGTGCGCGGCGACCTGCTGGCCAAGCTGGGGCGCGACGGCGAGGCGCGTGCCGAGTTCGAGCGCGCGGCCGATCTCGCGGGCAACGAGCGCGAGAAACACTTCCTGAGGGAGCGCGCGCAGCGCCTTACCCGAAACGGCGAAGGCGCTGCCGAGTGAAAGTCCGCATAGGCCGGCGGCCGGCCGGGGTTGACACTGGGTCACAACGCCGCACACTGCCGCCATGGACCACGACCCGCCCGATTTTTTCACCGAGCCATTTCGCGGTTCCAACCATGCGCCCCTCGACCCCGGGTCGGAGGCCGACATCGTCGTCATCGGTGCCGGCCCGGCCGGCCTGGCGGCGGCCGCCTGCCTGGTGCAGCGCGGCCACAGCCCGCTGGTGCTCGACCGGGCACGGGACATTGCCTCGTCCTGGCGCCACCACTACGAGCGCCTGCACCTGCACACCGTCAAGACCCATTCGGCGCTGCCCGGCAGGCCCTTCCCCGACGATGCACCGCGCTACGTGCCGCGCCAGGGTGTGGTGGACTACCTGGTGGCCTACGCGCGGCAGCACGGCATCGAACCCGAGCTGGGGCAGAACGTGACGGCCATCGAACCCCGGCAGGACCCGGGCGCGCCCTGGCAGGTGGTGCTGGCCGGCGGGCGCCGGATCTCGGCCAACCACGTGGTGGTGGCCACCGGCGCCAACCGCCAGCCGCGCGCGCCGAAGCTGCCCGGTGAGGACGTGTTCCAGGGCCGCCTGCTGCACAGCCGCAGCTACCGCAACGCCGCGCCCTTCGCGGGCCAGCGCGTGCTGGTGGTCGGCATGGGCAACACCGGCGCCGAGATCGCGCTGGACCTGGTGGAGCACGGTGTGCGCGCCGCGATCTCGGTGCGCTCCCCGGTCAACATCGTGCGGCGCGACGTGTGGGGCCGGCCCACGCAGCTCTCCAGCATCGCGCTCGCCAAGCTGCCCCCGGTGCTGGGCGATGCGCTGGCCTCGCTGCTGCGCAACCTCACGGTGGGCGACCTGCGCCGCCACGGCGTGCCCAGCGCCAGCGTCTCGCCCCTGCGCCAGCTGCGCGAAGAGGGCAAGACGCCGATGATCGACATCGGCACCGTGCGGCGCATCAAGACCGGCGACATTCAGGTCTACCCCGGCATCCAGCGCCTCACGGCCGGCGGGGTGCGCTTCACCGACGGGCACGAGCACCCGTTCGACACCGTGCTGCTCGCCACCGGCTACGGCGCCGCGCTGGCCGAGCTCTTTCCCTACACCGACCTGTCGCTCGATGCCTGCGGCATGCCGGCGCAGGTGAGCGGGCAGGGCGCGCTCGAGGGCCTGCACTTCGTGGGCTTTGACGTGCGCCAGCCCGGTGGCCTGCTGCGCACCATCGCCCAGCAGGCACCCCGGGTGGCCGAGCGCATCTCCGAGCAGCAGGCGACGGGAGGCCGGCATGCTTGAGGCGCGCACCCGCATCACGATCGGCGCGCAGGAGACCCTGATCGAGACCGAGCCCATCGAAGGCGGTGCCCGCGAGTGGATGCTGGACATCGGCACCAGCGCGCTGGGCAACGGCCCGTTCCGCCACACGCCACCCACGGCGCTGGAGATCGAGACCGCGATCGAACACGTGGAGAACGCCGTCATGCCCTTGCAGCGGCAGCTGCCGCGCGGCTCCCAGCTGGTGACGACCGATGCCCCCGCGCGCGAGCTGCACCGCCTGGTGCACGAGCGCGAGGCCGGCAGCGCGCTGCTGCTGATCGACGACGTCGAGCATGTGTTCAACCAGCTCGCGGCGGTCTCGCTCGGTCGCCCTGCGGCGTCCTCGGGCCTGCCGCAGCGGGCCGAATTCGCGGCCTACGTGCTCATCCTGCGCGAGACCATGCACCACCTGGGCTTTGCTTCGCTGATGCTGCAGGCCCCCCACCCCTGAAAGCCCCCATGCCCAGCCCAGAGACCCTCGAACGTTTCATCGCCCTGGTGGAGCAGAACGCCCACGATCAGGCCATCGAAGACTTCTACACGCCCAACGCCACGATGCAGGAGAACCAGTCGGCACCGCGCATGGGCCGCGACCAGCTGGTGGTCGGCGAGCGCCAGGTGATGGCGCGCGCACGGTCCATGAAGTCGCGCTGTGTGCGCCCGGTGCTCGTCAACGGCGACCACGTGGTGATCCGCTGGCAGTTCCGCTTCGTCTGGCGGGACGAGTCGGTCACCGAGATGGAAGAGCTGGCCTGGCAGCGCTGGGAGGGCGAGCGCATCGCGTCCGAACAGTTCTTCTACGACCCCGCGCAACGCACACCGCAGCCGCCGGCCGGGGTGGCGATATGAGTTCGGACCTGGAGCCCCGGGAGTTCCTGGTGATCTCGCGCGGCCAGTGGGACGCCGACAAGTCGCCCGAGGAGATCCAGACGGCGATCGACCGTTTCTATGCGTGGCACGGCGAGATGGTCGCCCAGGGCGTGATGCGCGCGGGCCAGCGGCTGGCGCGCGAGGGCCGGCTGGTCACGCGCGACCGCATCATCGACGGGCCGTTCGCCGAGGCCAAGGAAGTTGTGGGCGGTTTCTGGTTCGTGCGCGCGAACAGTCTGCAAGAAGCCGCGCGCATCTCGGCCGACAACCCCTGCCTGGCCTGCGGTCTGCAGTACGAGGTCCGGCCGTTCGAGCCGGTGCGCGCCAGTGCGTTCGCGCTGACGAGCGAGACACCGTCAGGGTGAACCGCCCCTAGTCGTTGGCCTTGAAGCCGGTGGCCTTGACCACCTGCGCCCAGCGCGCCGTTTCGCTCGCGATGGTGGCCGCGAAGGCCTCGCCGTTTTCCTGCGGCACGTCAAAACCTTGCGCTTCGAGCTTGGCCTTGTAGTCCGCGTCGGCCTGGGCCTTCACCGTGGCGGCCTGGATCTGGTCCACCACCGCCTTGGGCGTGGCCGAAGGCGCCATGAGCCCGAACCACACCGTGGCACCCAGGTCCGGGTAACCCAGCTCGGCCAGGCTGGGCACCTGGGGCAGGAACTTGGTGCGCTCGCGCGAGGTGACGGCGATGGCGTGGAGCTTGCCGCTCTGCACGTGCGGCAGCGCGGCCTGCAGCTGCGCGAAACCCAGCCGCACCTGGCCGCCGAGCAGGTCGGTGATCTGCGGTGCGCTGCCCTTGTAGGGCACGTGCACCATGTCCAGCTTGAAGCGTTCGTTGAGCTGGAAACCCAGGAAGTGCGACGGCGTGCCGGGACTGAACGAGGCGTAGGTGACCTTGCCCGGGTTGGCCGCGACCCACTTCACCAGCTCGGGCAGGGTCTTCGCCGGCACGGAGGGGTGGGTCACCAGCACCAGCGGGTTCTCGACGCCTTTGGCGATGGGCTTGAAGTCCGCCTGCTTCCAGCGCAGCGCCGGGTACACCGAGGGGTTGATGGTGAACATGGCCTGGGTGCTGATCCACAGCGTGTGGCCATCGGCGGCGGCGTTGCGCACCTGTTCGGCGCTGAGGTTGCCGTTGGCGCCGCCCTTGTTCTCCACCACGAAGGTGCCGCCGGTCTGTTTCGCCAGCTGGTCGGCCAGCGCCCGGCCATACACGTCCACCGCGCCGCCGGCCGGTGTGCCCACCACCAGGGTCACCGGCTTGTTCGGCCAGGCCTGGGCGAGGGCGTGGGACGTGGCCAGGCCGGCCATGAGGGCGAACAGCGTGGCGCGCACAGGGGAAAAGGGGGATGGCATGGGTGTCTCCTGGAAGGTGTTCGGGGGCTTTTCGCGAATCTATGCGCTCCCGGATTGGTTGACCAATACAACTATGCTCAGGGTATTCACTGGTGGAGTCGATGTGTGATGAGTGAGCTTTTCCTCTACCGCCTGAGCCGCCTGCAGGCGGTCGCGGTGGCGCCCGTGGGGCGGCTGTGCCAGGCGCGCTACGGCGTCTCGCGCCGCGAGTGGCGCCTGATCGTGGTGCTGGCGCGGCACGGCCCGGTGCTGTCGTCGGAGCTCGCCGACTTCGCGCAGCTGGACCGCGCGCGCACCTCGCGCATCGTCACCACCCTGGTCGATCTGAAACTCATCGCGCGCGAGGTGATCCCCAGCGACCGCCGGCAGGCGAGGGTGTCGTTGACGGAGAAGGGGCGCGCGCTGTACGAGGAGTTCCTGCCGGTGGTGGAGGAGCTCAACCGCCAGTTGCTGCTGGCGCTCGCGCCCGAGGAGGTCGCGCAGCTCGACGGGCTGATGGACCGCCTGGCCGAGCGTGCCAAGGCCAACCTCGCGGCGCTGGACCTGCCCAAGCAGCGGCGCTCGCGCGCGGTGCGGCGTTAACGGTCGTTGTGGCGTTTTCTGGTCGGCTTGTGCGTCGGCCAGGCCTGCATGCGGAAGGCATCGACCAGAAAGTCGATCAGCAGGCGCACCTTGGGCGAGACGAATTTGCGCGAGGGGTAGACCACGTAGACACCCAGCTCGATGGAGCGGAACTCGGGCATCAGCTCCACCAGGGTGCCGGCCTGCAGGTCCGGGCCCACGAGGAACGAGGGTTGCAGCACGATGCCCTGATGGCGCAAGGCCGCGAGGCGGCAGGTGTCGCCGTTGTTGCACCGCAGCCGGGGCGAGACCTTCACCGTGACCGGCCCCTGCGGCCCGGTGAAACTCCAGTGGTCGCCCTGGGAGAACAGGCTGTAGGCGGCGACCTGGTGGTGCGCGAGTTCGGCCGGGTGCCGGGGCGTGCCGTGCTGGCGCAGGTAGCCGGGTGAGGCGCACAGCACCAGGCGCGTGCTCGCGATCTGGCGGCTCACCAGGCTGGAGTCGGGCAGGCGCGCGATGCGCACCGCCATGTCGAAGCCTTCCTCGACCAGATCGACCACGCGGTCCGACAGGGTCACGTCCAGCGTGAGCTTGGGGTGGCTGGCCATGAACGCCACCCACAGCGGTGCCAGGTGCAGCAGGCCGAAGGTGAAGGGCGCGTTGATGCGCAGCAGCCCGGTGGCCTCGCCGCTGCGCGAGGTGATCTCGGCCTCGGCCTCGTCCACCGAGGCCAGCACCTCCTTGCAGCGCGCATGGAACACCTCGCCCTCGGGCGTGAGCGAGAGCCGCCGCGTCGTGCGGTTGAGCAGGCGCACACCCAGGTGCGACTCCAGCTCCGCCACGTGCCGCGACACCGCCGCCTTGGACATCGGCAGGGCGTCCGAGGCCGCGACAAAACTGCCGGCATCGACCACCGCGGCAAACACCCTCATCGCTTCAAATCGGTCCATTTGTCTCTCAAATAGGAACAGTCTGTCTCATTGAAGCATGTTTATCTCTTGATGTGGAACTTTTAAAGTCCTTCCATCGATGTCTTGAAGGAGCCACCATGAACCGCCTGCCCACCCTGTTCGTCTCTCACGGCGCCCCCACGTTCGCGCTGGAGCCCGGCCTGGCCGGCCCGAAACTGAACGCGCTGGGCGCTGCGCTGCCCACGCCCAAGGCGGTGCTGATCGTCTCGCCGCACTGGATGACGCGCGGCGCGCGCGTGGGCCTGAGCGAGCAGCCGGCCACCATCCACGACTTCGGCGGTTTTCCGCAGCCGCTCTACGAAATCACCTACCCGGCCACCGGACACGCCGAGCTGGCCCGCCGCACGCTGGACGCGTTGAAGCGCGCAGGCTGGACCGCCCAGGGTGAAGAGCACCGCGGCCTGGACCACGGTGCCTGGGTGCCGCTGCTCTACCTCTACCCGCACGCCGACGTGCCCGTGTTCCAGGTGTCGCTGCCGCACGGGCTGGACGCGGCCGGTGCCTGGGCCTTCGGGCAGGCGCTCGCGCCGCTGCGCGACGAGGGCGTGCTGGTGATCGGCTCGGGCAGCCTCACCCACAACCTCTACGAGTTCCGCAGCGGGCACGGCGACGAGGCGGCCTACGCCACCGAGTTCGTGGCCTGGGTGCGCGAGGCGGTGCGCCAGGGCGACAGCGAGCGCGTGCGGCGCACGCTGGACGACGCCCCGCACGCGCAGCGCGCCCACCCGACCACCGAGCACTTCCAGCCCCTGCTGGTGGCGGCGGGCGCGGCGGGCGAGGGTGTGGCCGCCGAGGTGATCGACGGCGGCATCACTCACGGTGTGCTGTCCATGGACAGCTTCCTCTTTGGCGCGGTGGCCGCTCCCTCCCAGGGCAACTAGCCCGGCGGTGCCACCTGCTGCGCCATGAACACCTGGTGCAGCGTGATCTTGCGCACCTCGACCCGGCTGGTCTCGATGTGCGAGCGCATGAGCAGGTCGGCCCGGTCGGCCTTGCGGGCCAGGATGGCGCGCAGGATCTTGGCGTGTTCGTCGTAGGTGGCGTCGATGCGCACCTGCTTGAGGAAATCGAGCCGGCGGATGATGCGGATGCGCTCGGTCACGTCGTGGTGCACACGCGCCATCTCGGGGTTGCCCGCCGCGCGCACCAGCGCCTCGTGGAAATCCTCGTCCCATTCGGCGACCTGCACCGGATCGCTGCTGCGCTCGGCCACCGGCGCCAGCCAGCGGTCCTTGAGCGCCTGCAGGGCGGGGCCGGAGGTCTCCACCTCCTGCAGGCACAGGCGCTGCACGGCCGTGGTTTCCAGCACCATGCGCAGGTCGTAGAGCTGGTCGAACTTGTCGAAGTCGAACGGCAACACGCGCCAGCCGCTGCGGAACATCACCTCCACCAGGCCTTCCTGCTGCAGCCGGGTCAGCGCCTGGCGCACCGGCGTGCGCGAGACCTCCAGCCGGCTGCACAGTTCGTGCTCGCTGAAGCGGTCGCCAGGCACCATGCGGAAGTCGGCGATGTCGCGTTTGAGTTGTTCGTACACCTCGCTGGCGCGCGAGCGGTGGGCGGACGCCAGTGGCGCGGCGGTGGATCTGCGGTGGGACGGGTTAGGCACGGGGAAACTCTAGCAGTCTTGCCGGCTCATGGGGTTGTCAAGGCCGCGATCAGTTGCGGGCTGGTGGCGGTCCAGCCCACGATGGCACCCTGGGCGCGCAACATCGCCACGGCGGCGGCCTTGAAATGCGGGAAGTAGCTCTCGGTGCAATCTTCCAGCAGCAGGCAGTCGTAGCCGCGGTCGTTGGCCTCGCGCATGCTGGTCTGCACGCAGACCTCGGTGGTCACGCCCATGAAGATCAGGTGCGTGATGCCGGCCTGGCGCAGCTGCGCATGCAATGGCGTGGCGTAGAACGCGCCCTTGCCCGGTTTGTCGATCACGCTCTCGCCGGCCACCGGCGAAAGCGCGGGAATGATCTGGTTGCCGGGCTGGCCGGCCACTAGGATGCGGCCCATGGGGCCCACGTCGCCGATGCGCAGGCTGGGGTTGCCGCGCAGGCGCTTGGCGGGCGGGCAGTCCGACAGATCGGGCGCGTGCGCCTCGCGGGTGTGCACCACCGTGCCGCCCGCGCGGCGCCAGGCGCCCAGCACCGCCTGGCAGGCCGGCACGATGGCGGCGAGCAGCGCCACGTCGTTGCCCAGCGTTTCCCCGAAGCCGCCGGGCTCGATGAAGTCGCGCTGCATGTCGATGATGACCAGGGCGGTGCGCGCCACATCGAACTCGTAGGTGAACGGTTGGGCGTCGATCTGCCGCATGGTCAATGTCCTCCGCCCATGTGGGCACCCAGGGTCTGCCGGTTGGCCGAGGCGGCGGGCGTCTCGAACACGATGCGGCCTTCGCTCATGACCACGATGCGGTCAGCCAGCTCCAGCAGTTCGTCCAGGTCTTCGCTGATCAGCAGCACCGCGCCGCCGTGGTCGCGCACACCGCGCAGGCGGCCGTGGATTTCCTTCACCGCCGCGAAGTCCAGGCCGAACACCGGGTTGGCCGCGATCAGCACGTGGATGTCGCCGTGGAGTTCGCGCGCCAGCACGGCGCGTTGCACATTGCCGCCCGAGAGGCTGCGGATCGGCGCGCCTTCACCCTGCGTCTTGATGCCGTAGCCGGCGATCCACTCGCGCGCGCGGCTGCGCCAATGGCCGAAGCGCAGGCGCCCGCCGCTGCACAGGGGGGGACGGTCGAAGTCGCGCAGCGCCATGTTCTCGGCCACCGACAGCTCGCCCACGCAGGCGTTGCGCAACGGTTCTTCCGGCAGGCTTCGCACCTTCAGCCGGTGGTTCTCCTCGCGCCGTGCGGCGTAGGCCTGGCCCTGCACGCTCACCGCGCCGGCCGCGCGCGGGCGCTGGCCCACCAGCGCCTCCACCAGCTCGCGCTGACCGTTGCCCGAGACGCCCGCGATGCCGAGGATTTCGCCGGGTGCCACCGCCAGGCTCAGGTCTTGCACCGCCAGGGTGCCCCGGTCGCCCATTACCTTCAAACCCTGGACTTCCAGCGAAGCGCGCGCGTTCGGCACGGCCGAGGGCAGGGCCGCGCGCGTGGCCTGGCGTTCGGCTGCGGCGCCGGACTCGCCCACCATGGCCTGGGCGAGCAGGGCCGGGCTGGTGTCCATGACGGCGCAGTGGTGCACCGCCTTGCCACGGCGCAACACGGTCACGTCGTCGGCATAGGCCATCACCTCGCGGAACTTGTGCGTGATGATGAGCACGGTGCACAGGCCGCTGCGCGCAAACTGGCGCACATGGCCCAGCACCTCGTCGGCCTCCTGCGGCGTGAGCACCGAGGTCGGTTCGTCCAGGATCAGCAGGCGCGGCTTCAGGTAGAGCTGCTTGAGCAGCTCCAGCTTCTGCTTCTCGCCGGCGGCCAGCGATTGCGGGCGCGCGTCCAGGTCGAGCTGGAACGGGGTGGAGGACAGAAATGCCTCCAGTTCGGCGCGCTGGCGCTTCCAGTCGATGAACGCCGGTGTCTTGCCGCCGGCGAGCAGCAGGTTCTCGGCCACCGTCATGCCCGGCGCCAGGGTGAAGTGCTGGTAGACCATGCCGATGCCCAGGGTGCGCGCCACCACCGGGTTGGGAATGGCCTGCTCGCGCCCGTCGATCAGGATGCTGCCGGCGGTGGGCCGCTGGAAGCCCGCCACGCATTTCACCAGCGTGCTCTTGCCCGCGCCGTTCTCGCCGAGCAGGGCATGCACCGTGCCGGGCGCCACCTTCATGCTCACGCCGTCCAGCGCCTTGAAGCCGCCGAACTGCATGCCCATCTCGTAGGTGTCCAGCGCGAGCGCGCCGGTGGGCAGGGGCAGGCCGCCGATGGGGGCTGTGGTGTCGGTCATGCGATGGCCTCCAGGAGGGACGTGGAGGTGGCGTGCGCGCCGAACACGCCGCCCTGCATGGTGATCATCTTCAGCGCAGCCTCGTGGTTGCCCCGGTCGGTGGCGGCGGTGCAGTCCGACAGCAGCAGGCATTCGAAGCCGCGGTCGTTCGCGTCGCGCAGGGTGGTGTGCACGCACACGTCGGTGGTGATGCCGGTGAGGATGAGGTTCCGGATGCCGCGCGTGTGCAGCAGCAGCTCCAGGTCGGTGGCGTAGAACGAGCCCTTGCCGGGCTTGTCGATCACCGCCTCGCCCGGCAGCGGGGCGAGCTCGGGAATGATTTCCCAGCCCGGCTCGCCGCGCACCAGGACGCGGCCGCACGGACCGTCGTCGCCGATGCCCACGCCGTCGGTGCCGATCTGGCGCGAGCGCCAGCGCTTGTTGGCCGGCAGGTCCGACAGGTCGGGCCGATGGCCCTCACGGGTGTGGATCAGGTGGTAACCCGCCTGCCGCATCCCGGCCATCAGCGTTTTCAGCGGCTCGATGGGCGCGCGCGTGAGCGAGATGTCGTAGCCCATCTTGTCCACGTAGCCACCGGTGCCACAGAAGTCGATCTGCATGTCGATCACGATCAGCGCGGTGTTCTGCGGCCGCAGGTCGCCGTTGTACGGCCAGGCATAGGGGTGGGCGTCGACGAAGCGTTCCATGGCGGGTCTCACTTGTTGGACGAAAGTTCGGTCGGGCTGCCCGGCACGATCACGCCGGGCCGGCAGGTGAGCACGAGGATCAGCAGCGTGAGCACATAGGGCACGATGTTGAAGAGGTGGTAGCCCCAGCCGATGCCGATCGACTGCAGCGCCGGTCCGATGGCGCCCGCACCGCCGAACAGCAGCGCGGCACCCACGCAGCGCAGCGGGCTCCAGCGCGCGAAGATCACCAGCGCCACGGCGATCAGGCCCTGGCCGCTGGAGATGCCCTCGTTCCAGCTGCCCGGGTAGAACAGCGTGAGCGAGGCGCCACCCAGGCCGGCGATCAGGCCGCCCGCCGCGGTGGCGGCGATGCGGATGCCCGAGACCGAGTACCCCAGCGCGCGCGTGGCGTTGGCCGAGTCGCCCGCCATGCGCACCAGCAGGCCGGCGCGGGTGCGCGCGAACGCCCACCCCATGGCCAGCGCCAGCACCAGGCCGATGGGCAGCAGGGCATTGATCTGCAAGGCCGAGCGCACGGCCGGCGACTCGCTCCAGAAGCCCAGCGGGATCGCGGGCAACTGCGCGGCCTGCGGCTGGATCAGCGGCTTGCCGAGGTAGAACGCCAGGCCCATGCCCAGCAGCATGAGCGCGATGCCGGTGGCGATGTCGTTCACGCGCGGCAGCGAGCACAACAGGCCGTGCAGCGTGGCCAGCAAGGCGCCCGCCACGGCGGCGGCGAGCACGCCCACCCAGGGCGAACCGCTCAGGTAGGAGGCGCCGAAGGCGACCATGGCCGAGAGCACCAGCACGCCTTCGAGACCGAGGTTGATGCGGCCGGATTTTTCGGTGAGGCACTCGCCCAGGCTCACGAAGAGGAAAGGCACGCCCACGCGCAGCGCACCACCGACGATGCCGGCAAGGAAGATCAGGAACTGGTCGGCGCTCATTCGAAATCCTCCGTGCTTCGCACTGCGGTGCGACCTGGCTTGGGGCGGCCCGGCGCTGCGGTCATCTCGGCTCTCCTTTGGCCGTGTCGGGCGAGGGCATCACGATGGGCACCGGCTCGGACGGCCCGAACTGGCCCAGGCGATCGAAGACGCGTTTCCAGTCCAGGTCGCGCAGGGCCTCGCTGGCCAGGATGAGCACGAAGGCGATGCCCTGCAGCAGCAGCACCGAGGCATCGGGCAGGCCCAGGCGGCGTTGCAGCAGGCTGCCGGCCGCGCCGAACCCCCCGAACACGATGGCCACCGGCACCACCGCGAACGGGTGGTGGCGCGCGATGAACGACACCAGGATGCCCGCGTAGCCGTAGCCGGCGATCAACGCGGCGTTGGCGCTGGTGTGCACGGCCGCCACCTCGATCGCGCCGGCCAGGCCGGCGGCCGCGCCGCCGAGCGCACAGGCCACGATGATCAGGCGCGTCGCGGGCAGGCCCACCAACTGCGCCGCGCGGGGGTTGCCCCCCACCACCTGGACCGAGAAGCCCGAGGGCGTGAGGCGCAGCCACAGGCCGGCCAGCAGGCCGACCGCGATGCCGATCACCAGGCCCCAGTGCACGTCCGAGCCGGCGATGCCGCCGATCAACAGGCCCTCGTCCAGCGCGGGGGTAGAGGGCTTGTTCAGGCTGGCCGGGTCGCGCAGCGGTCCCTCCACGAGGTGCTTGAACAGGCCGATGGCGACATAGGCCAGCAGCAGGCTGCTGATGGTTTCGTTGATGCCGCGAAACTGGCGCAGCCAGCCGGCCAGTGCGATCCACAGCGCCCCCGCCAGCGCGCCCGCGAGGCACACCGCCACCGTGCCGGCCAGGTGGGCCGGCAGCGGCACCGCGTGGGCCAGCGCCGCGCTGGCCAGGCCGCCCAGGACCAGCGCGCCCTCGCCGCCGATCACCACCAGGCCGGCGCGCGCGGGGATCGCCACGCACAGCGCGGTGAGCATCAGCGGCGCGGCGCGCTGCAGCGTGTTCTGCCACGAGTACCAGTCGCCGAACGCGCCCTTGAACAGCAGCACCCACACCTCCACCGGGTCCACGCCCGCGAACGAGACGAAGAGCCCGAACAGCAGCAGGGCGGCGAGGATGGCGCCGACGGGCAGCAGGATGTTGCGCATGGCCGTGAAGGCGTCAGACGCTGCCGTTGACGCCTTCGACCAGGTAGTTCATCTTCTCGAGCTCCAGGTCGATCTGCTTGAACACCTTGCCGGCGGGGATCACGGTCGCGCCCTTGTTGTCCTTGAGCGGTCCCTTGAAGATGTCGAAGCTGCCGGCCATCATCTGCGCCTTGATGCCGTCGGCCTGTTTCTTCGCGGCATCGGTCACCGCCGGGCCGTAGGCCGAGGGCTTGACGAAGCCCTCCTTCAGGCCGCCGCGCACGAAGTTGGGGTGCGGCTTGCCGCTGCGGGCCGCTTCCAGGAAGGCGGTGTAGGCGGTGAGCCAGTTCCATTCGGCGCCGGTCAGGTAGGCCTGGGGCGCGAGCTTGGCCTGGCTGGCGTGGTAGCCGCAGACCATCTTGCCGCGCTTGGCGGCGGTCTCCACGATCACTTTGGGGCCGTCCACGTGCATGGTGAACACGTCCACGCCCTGGTCGGCCATGCTGTTGGTGGCCTCGGCCTCCTTCACGGGCATGGACCAGTCGCCGGTGAAGATCACCTGCGTGGTGATGCCGGGCTTGACCGAGCGCGCGCCCATGGTGAAGGCGTTGATGTTGCGCAGCACCTGCGGGATCGGCTTGGCGGCGATGAAGCCGATCTTGTTGCTCTTGGTCATGTGCCCGGCGATCACGCCGTTGAGGTACTGGCACTCGTCGATGTAGCCGAAGAAGCTGGCCGTGTTCTTCGGGTGCTTGCCCTCGGTCCACATGCCGCCGCAATGGGCGAAGCGCGCATCGGGGAATTTGCCGGCCACGGCGAGCATGTGCGGGTCGAAGTAGCCGAAGGAGGTGGGGAACACCAGGGAGGCGCCGTCCTGCGCGATCATGCCGGTCATGCTGCGCTGCACGGCGGCGGTTTCGGGCACGTTCTCTTCTTCCACCACCTTCACGCCGGCCATCTTCTTGAGCTGCGCGGCGGCCTCGGCGTGGGCCTGGTTGTAGCCATAGTCGTCGCGCGGGCCGACATAGATCACGCCCACGGTGATGGGCTTTTGCGCGAGGGCCCACGGGCTGGCGGCAGCCGCGCCGAGCGCGGCCAGGGTCTTGATCGTTTCGCGGCGGGTGAAGGCAGGGTGGTTCATGGGATCGCTCCTGGTTGGGGACGGACGGGGACGGGACGGGGTTCAGCTCATGAGGCTCACGTGGGCCGAGACGACGCGCCAGCCCTCGGGTGTGCGCAGCCAGGTCTGGCTCTGGCGACCGACCTTGGCACTGCCGGCGCGGTGGAACTCGGTGTTGGCGGTCGCGAAGTCGCGGCCGTAGGTGGTGATCACGGTCTTGCCCAGCGTGCGCGCCAGACCACTCGACGGGCGGCTCGCGCGGAACTCGCGGATGGCGCCATGGCCGTACAGGTTTTCGGTGGCGCCGTAGCGCAGCGTGTGCGGGCTGTTCCAGAACAGCTCGTCGAGCACGGCCACGTCGTTGCCGACGAGCGCCAGCTCGTAGCGTTCGAACGCGGCCGTCACCTCGGCCAGCACGTCGGGCAGGTTGATGTCCATCACAGGCGGGTTTCCTTGAGTTGCGCCACGCCGGCCTGCGCCAGCGCCCAGCCCGCGCGCAGCGCGAGGTCCTCGCGCCAGGGCGCGGCGATGAGCTGCACGCCGATCGGCAGGCCGTCGGTGCCTTCGGGCCACATCGGCGCGGCCACCACCGGGCAGCCGGCGAACGAGATGGGCTGCGTGAGCAGGCCGATGGAAGGCCGGCAGGGAAAGCGCTGGCCGTTGATCTCGATCCACTCGGTGCCGATGGCCGGCGCGGGCACCGGCGTGGCAGGCGCGATCAGCACGTCCCAATCGCGGAACAGGGCATGGACCCGGTCGCGGTAGACCCGGCGAAAGCGCTGCGCGCGCACGTACCAGGCGGCGGGTTGCAGCGCGCCCGAGATGAAACGGTCCACCGAGAGGGGTTCGAAGTCGGCCGCCTGGCGGCGCAGGCGCTGCAGGTGCAGCGCGCCGCCTTCGCTGGCGCTGACGATGAAAGCGGCCGCGCGGGCCTGGGCCGCGTCGGGCCAGGCCACCGTGGCGCTGGCGCCGAGCGCGGCGGCGGCGCGCGCCACCACCTCGCGCGCCGGGGCGCTGGCGTGGTCCACGAAGTAGCCGCCGAGCAGGCCCACCCGCAGGCCCTGCACCCCCTGGGAGAGCGAGGGCGCGGCGGCCTGCACCGAGGTGGCGAAACAGCCCGGGTCCCGCGGGTCGGGGCCTTGCAGGGCGTCGTAGGCCAGGGCCAGGCCGTCCAGATCGTCGGCGAAGGGGCCGAGGTGGTCGATGCTGGCGACGAAGGGGTAGCTGCCGCGGCGCGAGAGCCGGCCGAAGGTGGGCTTCAACCCCCACACACCGCAGAACGACGAGGGCACGCGGATCGAGCCGTTGGTGTCCGAGCCCAGGGTGAGCGGGACCTGGCCGGCGGCCACCGCCGCCCCCGAGCCGCCCGACGATCCGCCGGCCACGTGGCCGGGCCGGTGCGGGTTGTGCGTGGGGCCGTAGTGGCTGTTCTCGGTGGTGAAGCCGTAGGCGTACTCGTCCATGTTGAGCGAGCCGACCAGCACCGCGCCGCTGTCCTGCAGGCGCTGCACGAGCACCGCGTCGGCGGTGGCGGGTGGGTTGCCGCGGTTGACCTTGGAGCCGGCCAGTGTCACTTCGCCCGCGATGTCGAACAGGTTCTTCACCGCGAAAGGCACGCCGGCCAGCGGGCCCAGGGGCTCGCCGCGCGCGCGCCGGGCATCGATGCGCGCGGCCTGGGCGCGCGCGTCCTCGAAGCGCGTGCTGGTGAAGGCGTTCACGCGCGCCTCGGTGGCTTCGATGCGCGCGATGCACGCGTCCAGCACCTCGGTCGCGCTGCGCTGGCCGCCGGCCACCGCCTGCGCGGTCTGGCTGAGGGTGGGGGGCAAGGCCATGTCAGCGCGCCTCCGAGGGGAACGGTGCCGGGCAATAGATCTCGGCCAGCTCGTCCTCGTCGTGCAATGGGACGGCGTCCAGCAATGCGGCCATGGCGGCGGTGCGGTGCATGTGGGACGCCACGCGCGCGGCCTGGGCCGTGTCCAGATGCAGCTCCAGCGCCACAGCAGCGGCCTGCACGTAGATCAGGGTCTGCACCTCGGTCATCGCCGCACCTCGCGCTGGAAGATCTCCAGGCTGCGCTTCTTGGCCGCAATGAAGCTGGCCTCGGACAGGGTCGCCGTGGTGCGCGGACGCGGGTCGTCGTAGGCCAGGATCTCGGCCACCTTGGTCGGCCGCTTGGTCAGCAGCAGCACTTGGTCGGCCAGGTACACCGCTTCCTCGAGGTCGTGTGAAACCAGCATCATGGTGGTGCCGGTCTGCATGAAGACCTCCTGCAGCTTTTCGCGGATGAACAGCGTCATCTCGAAGTCCAGGGCCGAGAAGGGCTCGTCCAGGAACAGCACCTCGGGGTTGGGCGCCAGGGCCCGCATGATGGACGCCGTCTGCTGCTGGCCACCCGAGAGTTCGTAGGGGTAGCGGTTGAGGTCGAACTTCACGTCGAACGAGGCCACCAGCTCGGCCATGCGGCGGTCCACCTCGGCCTTGGATCGGCCTTCCAGCTTGAGCGGGTAGGCGATGTTGTCGATGGTGCGCATCCACGGGAACATCGCCTCACGGTAGTTCTGGAACACGTAGCCGATCTTGGTGTCCTTCAGGCTCTTGCCGTCGAACAGGATCTCGCCGCTGTCGATCGGGATCAGGCCCGCGATCATGTTGATCAGCGTGCTCTTGCCGCAGCCGTTGGGGCCGAACACCGAGACGATCTTGTGCTTGGGGATGTCGAGATCGAAGTTCTCGTACAGCGGCCAGCCCGCAAAATACTTGGTCAGGCCGCGGATGGTGATGTGCGTGCCGGCCGGCCCCGGCTGGAAGGCAGGGGCGGGCACGTCGGCGTCGTACACCGGTGCGTTGACGACTGTGTTCATCTTCCACTCCAGTGAACGATCTTTCTTTCGATGACAAGGAACAGCACGTTCAGCGCGTAGCCGAGCGCGCCAGCGGCCAGGATGGACGCGTACATGTCCTTCACGTTCATCACTTGCTGCGAGTTGATGATCCGGTTGCCCAGGCCGCTGTCGGCGCCGATGAACATCTCGGCCACGATCACGATGACCAGCGCCATCGAGACCGCCGAGCGAAGGCCCACGAAGCTGGGTTGCAGGCTTTCCCACACCAGCACGTCCTTGAACACCTGCCAGCGCGTCGCGCCCATCACCTTGGCCGCCATCACGCGCTGCTTGCGCGCGTTGATCACACCGTAGGCGCTGTTGAAGACCACGATCAGCAACGCGCCGAACGCGGCGATCGCGACCTTGTTGATGTCGGAGACGCCGAAGATCATCAGGAACAGCGGGATCAGCGCGGACGAGGGCGTGGAGCGGAAGAAATCGATCAGGAATTCCACGCTGCGGTAGGCCTTCTCGTTGCTGCCGAGCAGCACGCCCAGCGGCATGCCGACCACCGCCGCGATCAGGAAGGCCTGCACCGTGCGCCAGACCGTGACGGCGAAGTCGGTCATGAGCGGACCGCCGGCCAGGCCGCTCAGCAGCGCGCCCAGGGCGTCCACCGGCGGCGGCAGCAGGATGGGCTTGATGAAGCCCAGTCGCACGGCCAGGTCCCAGATGATGAACAGCACCACCGGGCCCACGAAAGGCAGGGCCTTGCCCCAGTCGGTCTTCTTCGTTGGCGTGGGTGCGCCGGCCGACGCCGGCGGGTTCCAGGGTGGGGTGGCCGCTTCGGTGACCACGGGCGGGGTGGTGCTCATGGCCTCAGCCCTTGTAGAGCATGGAGTCGACCATCAGGCGCGAGGCGAAGATGCCTTTCTCGCTGAACAGGTCGAAGAACTTCTGGAAGTGCGCCACGTCGGCCGGGGTGAACTCGTTGTACATGGTGTACGCGGCCAGCGGCACCTCGCCAGTGAGCGGACCTTCGATGGCGGTGTAGCCCTTGAGGTACTGGCGCGCGTCGGCGGCCTTGGTGCGCACGTAGGCCACCCCCTTGCCGTAGGCCGCCACGAATTTCTTCGCCGCGTCGGGGTTCTTCTTGATGAAGTCCGACGAGAGCGAGGCCGATCCGCCGAACCAGGGCGCCATCGGGTCGCCCAGCACGTACTTCGCGATCACGCCGGCTTCGAGCACCTTGGTGGTGCCGTTCATGCGGCCGATGGTGCCCGTGGGTTCAAGCGTGTAGGCGCCGTCCACCTGGCCGGCCGCGAGGGCCGCCACGTGCTGGCCGATCGGCAGTTCGACGACCGTCGCCCCGCTGGCTCCGCCGCGCTCGAGGATGGTCTTGGCCAGCGTCACGTTCTGGATGCCCGGGCCCGAGGCGATGCGCTTGCCCTTGAGGTCGGCCATCACCTTGGCGGGGCTGGCCACCGGCACGATGACTTCGTCGAGCACGTGCTTCACATTGCTCGGGTTGGAGCAGAAGATCTTGAAGGTGCCGGGCTGGGCGATCTCACCAATGGCGATGTTGGCCGAGCCGGTGCCGTTGGCGGTGCCGTCGGCGCGGCCTGAGAGCACGGCCTCCATCACCTGCTGTGCGCCGGCGAACTTGAGCGGCTCGACGTCCAGGCCCGCCTCCTTGAAGTAGCCCAGTTCGATGGCCGAGTAGAACGGCAGGCCGGCGGCGATCGGCCAGTAGCCGATGCGAATCTTCGGCCCGGTCTGCGCGCGCAGCACGCCGGGCGCGCCCAGCAAACCCATGGCCGCGCCGGCCACGCCGAGCTGCAAGACCTGGCGGCGTCGCGCGGAAGCGGAAGAGGTGGGGGCGGCGGGGGCGTGTTTCATGC
>NZ_JBWKZH010000050.1:0-42493 GCF_059424305.1 Hydrogenophaga sp. GW456-12-10-14-TSB4
GAGCTGATGCGGTGGGGGAGGGCGTGGGGATTATAGGAACCGTGTCCCGGTCTGCCTTGGTCGAAAGCCGGCAGCTTGCCGGTTTTTCGAGCACATGCTAAAATCTATGGCTCAGTGGAATTGGGTCCGCTGACTTCCATTCGTGGAATTTTTAAAGAGGTTCATATGTACGCGGTCATAAAAACCGGTGGCAAACAGTATCGTGTTGCTGCTGGCGAAAAAATTAAAGTAGAACAGATTGCTGCGGATGTGGGCCAAGAGATCGTGTTTGACCAGGTTCTGGCTGTCGGCAACGGCACCGAAATCAAGGTTGGCACTCCCTTGGTTTCCGGCGCAACGGTCACGGTCACGGTGTTGGCCCACGGCAGGCACGAGAAGGTCAGCATCTTCAAGATGCGCCGTCGCAAGCACTACCAGAAGCGCCAAGGGCACCGTCAGAATTTCACCGAACTGCAGATTGCATCGATCGCAGCCTGAGGAGTAAGTCAACATGGCACAGAAAAAAGGCGGCGGCTCAACGCGTAACGGGCGCGATTCCAAGCCCAAGATGCTCGGTGTGAAGGCGTTTGGTGGTGAGCTGGTCAGTGCCGGCTCGATCATCGTGCGTCAGCGCGGCACCAAGTTCCACCCCGGCATGAACGTCGGCGTGGGCAAGGACCACACCATTTTTGCAACGGTCGATGGCCACGTGAGTTTCGCCGTCAAAGGCGCGCTGAACCGTCACGTCGTCAGCATCACCCCCGTCTGATGGCGCGGGCCCCGGCGCTGCAGGATTGAGAGATCGGTGCAGTGCGGTGGGGCACAGGTGATCCGTTGAATGCAGAAGGCCCGCCTGTGCGGGCTTTTTGTTTGGCTCTCAATTTGCGGGTTCCTTCCCTGGAAAACATGTCATGAAATTTGTGGACGAAGCCACGATCGATGTCGCTGCGGGCGATGGCGGCAATGGCTGCGCATCTTTCCGGCATGAGAAGTACAAAGAGTTCGGGGGGCCTGACGGGGGCGACGGGGGCCGTGGCGGCCACGTGTATGCCGTGGCCGATGCCAGCCTGAACACCCTGGTGGACTTCCGGTTCACCCGCCGCTTCGAGGCGCATCGCGGTGAGCATGGCAAAGGGTCGGACATGTTCGGCGTCAAGGGCGACGACATCGTGCTCAAGATGCCCGTGGGCACCATCATTGCAGACGCCGAAACCGGGGATGTGCTGTTCGAGCTGCTGCAGCCCGGTGAGCAGGTGACCATCGCCAAAGGCGGGGATGGCGGCTTCGGCAACATGCACTACAAGAGTTCGACCAACCGGGCGCCGCGCCAGAAGACGCCCGGCTGGCCGGGTGAAAAGCGCAGCCTGAAGCTGGAGCTCAAGGTGCTGGCCGACGTGGGCTTGCTCGGCATGCCCAACGCGGGCAAGTCGACCCTGATTGCCGCCATTTCCAACGCGCGCCCGAAGATCGCCGACTACCCTTTCACCACCTTGCATCCCAACCTGGGTGTGGTTCGCGTGGGGCCGGAGAAGAGCTTCGTGGTGGCCGATGTGCCGGGCCTGATCGAAGGGGCCTCGGAAGGCGCAGGCCTGGGGCACCAGTTCCTGCGGCATCTGCAACGCACGCGCCTGTTGCTGCACATGCTGGATGTGGCACCTTTCGATGAAGGAGTCGATCCCGTCGCGCAAGCCAAGGCCATCGTGGCCGAGCTGAAGAAATTCGATCAGAAGCTGTACGACAAGCCCCGTTGGCTCGTGCTCAACAAGCTGGACATGGTGCCGGCCGAGGAGCGGGAAGCCCGGGTCAAGGACATCGTGAAACGCCTGAAGTACAAAGGTCCCGTCTTCGAGATTTCCGCTCTCACGCGCGAGGGTTGCGAACTGCTGGTGCAGAAGATCTACCAGCACATCGCCCAGGTGCATCAATCGATGCAGGCGCCCGTGGACGTGGATCCCCGTTTTGTGAATGGCCCTGATACCCCCTGATTTCGCCCCGGCTCGCCCATGGACATCGCCTCGACCCCACCGACCGTTGATTCAGTGAACGTGCATGGCATGGCCCCGGCGGCCGTGTTCAAGACGGCCCGGCGCATTGTCATCAAGGTGGGCTCCAGCCTCGTGACCAACGAGGGCCGTGGTCTGGATGAGGAAGCCATCGGGCAATGGAGCCAGCAACTGGCGGCTCTGGTGCAACAGGGGCGCGAAGTCATCATGGTCAGCAGCGGCGCGGTGGCCGAGGGCATGAAACGCCTGGGCTGGACCTCGCGGCCCAAGGAAATCAACGAGCTTCAGGCCGCGGCGGCCGTGGGGCAGATGGGCCTCGTGCAGATGTACGAAACCAAGCTGCGGGGTTGTGGCGTCGGCAGCGCGCAGGTGCTGCTCACGCACGCCGACCTGGCCGACCGCGAGCGATACCTCAATGCCCGTTCGACCCTGCTGACCTTGTTGCAGCTGGGTGTGGTGCCGGTGATCAATGAGAACGACACGGTCGTCAACGATGAGATCAAGTTCGGCGACAACGACACCCTGGGTGCCCTGGTGGCCAACCTGGTGGAAGCCGACGTGCTCGTGATTCTGACCGACCAGAAGGGCCTGTACACCGCCGATCCACGGCGCGACCCGTCCGCCGAGTTCGTTCATGTGGCCCGCGCGGGCGATCCGCGCCTGGAAGCCATGGCGGGCGGCGCGGGCAGCGGCATCGGCAAGGGCGGGATGATCACGAAGATCCTGGCCGCCAAGCGGGCCGCCGGTTCCGGGGCCTCCACGGTGATCGCCTGGGGGCGTGAGCCCGATGTGCTGCTGCGCCTGACGGCGGGCGAACCCATCGGCACCTGCCTTGTGGCCCAGACACCCAAACACCAGGCGCGCAAGCGCTGGATCTCCGACCACCTGCAACTGCGCGGCGCTGTCGTGGTGGACGACGGCGCGGTGGGCAAGATCGTGGGGGAGGGCAAAAGCCTGCTGCCCATCGGCATGACCGGCGTCGATGGTGAGTTCTCTCGCGGGGACGTGATCGCCGTGCGCGATGCGCGTGGGGTCGAAGTGGCGCGCGGACTGGCCAACTACGCGAGCAGCGAGGCCCGGCTCATCTGCCGCAAGTCATCGCAGGATTTCGAGCGTCTGCTGGGCTACGTGGCCGAGCCTGAAATGATCCACCGCGACAACCTGGTGCTGGCGCGCGGATAAAAACCGGGCGCCTGGCGCGCTCAGCGCGTGTCAGGGCGCCCGTTCTTGAGCGTGTGCAGGATTTTCTGCGGGTTGCCGTTGACGGTCCGACCTTCGCAGATGCCTTGCCGGGCCAAGATCATGGCCGGGCGGGTGAAGCCGGCAAATGACAGCGGTTGCCATTCTTCCTTGGCGTTGACGTTCCAGCTGGCCGCGTTGTTGTTCCAGCGTCCGTAGGTCTTGACCTCACCGGTCTGGCAGCGCACGCCCTGGTAGAGCACGTTGAGCGCCCCGCTGGAGCTGCGGGCGACCATCACATAGCGCACCACACCGTCTTCGCCCACGCTCAGGGTCTTGGGGTCGATGCCATAACTCAGCGCCGATCCCACCGACACCTCGAAGGCTTGCAGTTGATCGGTGCTGAACTTGGGTGGCGGCGCGACCGTGGCTTCCTGCCATGGTGGCGCGTCAGGGTCGGCATCCCGAAGCTGTGCTTGCGCTGGCAGGTTGAAGGAGAGAAGCGAAATCGCGGCGACCGCGATGGGCAGACATCGCGGCAACCGGTGGCGGAAAGAGGTCATTTGTGTTCGATGTGCGCAGCGCGAGAGCCGCTTTGCGGGTCGGGGTCGAAGCTGGCGCCGGGCGGCAACTCCAGGCCCGGAGGGGCCGCCGACAGGTTCGAGGGCTCCGGGGGGTCTTCGTGGCGGTGCCGCGAGCCGCCACGCAGGTAGCGGTTGCGGCTGTCGTTCTTGGGCAGGTAGCGGGAGAGTTCGGTGAGCGCCATTTCATAGACGCCCCGCTTGAACTCCACCACCACGTCCAGCGGCACCCAGTAGTCGTGCCAGCGCCAGGCGTCGAACTCGGGGTGGTTCGTCGCGCGCAGGTTCAGGTTCCAGTCCTGGGCTACCAGACGCAGCAGGTACCAGATCTGTTTCTGCCCCTTGTAGTGACCACGCGCATCGCGACGGATGAAGCGGTCGGGCACTTCGTAGCGCAACCAATCCCGCGTGCGCGCGACAATGCTCACGTGTTCGGGCATGAGCCCCACTTCTTCATGCAATTCGCGGTACATCGCCTGCTCAGGTGTCTCGCCTCTGTCGATGCCACCTTGCGGAAACTGCCAGGAGTGTGAGCGGATGCGTTTGCCCCAGAACACCTGGTTCCGCTGGTTGAGCAGAATGATGCCGACATTGGGCCTGAAGCCTTCTCTGTCAAGCATAATCAACCCCAAATTTTTAAACTGTGTTCATTATGCATCGCGGCATGCAAGTTGCGAAGTGATCACACACCTGTTGCACCTCCGGGCGCAGGTGGGCCGCCCCGGTCGCCGGACGCGCCGTTCTCCGGTTCCCACATCCCGATGAATCGCAACACTGCCTCGCGGCAGAACCCAGCTCGCCCATGAAAGCCTCCCAGTTCCTGATTTCCACCCTCAAGGAAGCCCCGGCCGACGCGGAAGTCGTCAGCCACCAGCTGATGACGCGCGCCGGCATGATCAAGAAGCTCGGCGCGGGCATCTACAGCTACATGCCGATGGGCCTGCGCGTGATCCACAAGGTCGAGGCCATCGTGCGCGAAGAAATGAACCGCGCTGGCTCGGTGGAACTCACCATGCCGGTGATCCAGCCGGCGGAGTACTGGCAGGAAACCGGGCGCTTTGACAAGATGGGGGCCGAGCTGCTGCGCATCAAGGACCGCCACGACCGCGACTTCGTCGTGCAACCCACCAGTGAGGAAGTGGTCACTGACATTGCACGCCAGGATTTCCGCAGCTACAAGCAGCTGCCCAAGAACCTGTACCAGATCCAGACAAAGTTCCGCGATGAGCGGCGCCCGCGCTTTGGCCTCATGCGGGGCCGCGAATTCATCATGAAGGACGCCTACAGCTTTGACCGGGACGAATCGACCGCCAAGCTGAGTTACCAGGTGATGGCTGGTGCCTACCGCCGCATCTTCGATCGCTTCGGTCTGCGCTACCGCGCGGTGGCGGCGGACAGCGGCGCCATCGGTGGTGACCTGAGTGAGGAGTTCCAGGTGATTGCTGCCACGGGGGAAGACGCCATCGTCTACTGCCCGGCGAGCGACTATGCCGCCAACATGGAAAAAGCCGAGGCGCTGGCGCCGGCGGGGCCGCGCCCCGCCGCGGCCAACCCCATGGCCAAGACGCCCACGCCCGGCAAGGCCACCTGCGCCGACGTGGCCACGCTGCTGGGCGTGCCGCTGGCCACCACGGTGAAGTCGCTGGTGCTGGCGACCGATGAGCTCAACGAAGCGGGCGAGATCGTGAAGAGCCAGGTCTGGCTGTTGCTGCTGCGCGGGGACCACGACATGAACGAGGTCAAGGTGGCCAAGGTGCCGGGGCTCAACGCCGGCTTCCGTTTCGCCACCGGTGCCGAGATCGACACGCACTTCGGCTGCAAGCCGGGTTATCTGGGCCCGATCGGCCTGAAGAAGCCTGTGAACCTGGTGGTCGACCGCGAAGTGGCCGTGCTGGCCGACTGGATCTGCGGTGCCAACGAGCCCGACTTCCACATGACCGGCGTGAACTGGGGGCGCGATCTGCCCGAGCCCACCCTGGTGGCGGACCTGCGCAACGTGGTCGAGGGCGACGCCTCACCCGATGGCAAGGGTGTGCTTGCCATCGAGCGTGGCATCGAGGTCGGCCATGTGTTCTACCTGGGCACCAAGTACAGCAAGGCCATGAACGCCACCTTCCTGGGTGAAGACGGCAAGCCCGCGCATTTCGAGATGGGCTGTTACGGCATCGGCATCACGCGCCTGCCGGCGGCCGCCATCGAGCAGAACCATGACGAGCGCGGCATCATCTGGCCGGACGCGCTGGCGCCGTTCACGGTGGTGGTCTGCCCCATCGGCATGGACCGCAGCCCGGAGGTGAAGGCCGCCGCCGAACAGTTGTACGGTGAGTTGCTGGCCGCCGGGGTGGACGTGATCCTGGACGACCGGGGCGAGCGCCCCGGTGCCATGTTTGCGGACTGGGAGCTCATCGGTGTGCCGCACCGCGTCACCATCGGTGACCGCGGCCTCAAGGCCGGGCAGGTCGAGTACCAGCACCGCCGTGATGCCGCCGCCACCCAGGTGGCGGTGGGCGATGTGGTGTCGCTGCTGAAGGGCAAGCTGGGCGCATGAAGCCGCTGGTCTGGTCGCGCCGCGACTGCCTGCTGGCCGCCGGCGCGCTGGGCCTGGGCTCCTTGGCGCCGGCTGCGCATGGCGGAGGCCAGCTGGAAGAGCCGCTGGCCGATTCGGTGCGCGGCGCCTTGAGCGCCGCGATCGCCAACAGCGCGCCGCCCGTGCCCGAATTCGCCGACCTGGAAAAACGCCTCGCCTACCTGCGCTGGCTGGGCGCGTCCAGCGACCGGCTGCAGCGCCGCAAGCCGGACTTCCAGACCCGCATCGAGTTTCTGCAGACCCTCTGGTACGAGACCCGCCGTGCGGGGCTGGACACCACCCTGGTGCTCGGGCTGGTGCAGGTCGAGAGCGCCTTCCGCAAGTTCGCCATTTCGCGCGTGGGCGCGCGGGGCTACATGCAGATCATGCCGTTCTGGTCGCGCCTGATCGGCGATGGTGACGCCAGCCGGCTCTTCAACATGCAGACCAACCTGCGGTTCGGCTGCGTGATCCTGCGCCACTACCTGGACCGCGAGCGCGGCGACACCTTTCTGGCGTTGGGTCGCTACAACGGCAGCCGGGGCCGGGCCGAGTACCCCAACGCGGTCTATGCCGCTGCCAGGAACTGGGCCCACCCTGACGCCTGAGCGCGCCGCGACCGCTTACTGCATGAAGCCGATGCGGCTCTTGCCCGCCCCCACACGTGGCAAGTCCTCGGGCTCGATGCGGTAGCGGTTGTCCAGCCGCGCATTGCCGAAGCCCGTGACGAGCGCCCGGCGCATTTCCCGCGGCGCGAGCGTCGCCAGCACATCCAGCACATCGTTGGCCGGTTCGGGATCGAAGCGCTGGCCCCAGTCGTGCTCGCCCAGGATGCCCCGGTACAGATGGGCCGCGATCTTGCGCGCGGCCTCGGGCGAAGGCGGTGCGATCTCGTACACGTTCATGCGGTTCATGATGGGTTCCGGGATGCCGCGCTCGTGGTTGGCCGTGGTGACCCAGATCACCTGGCTGGCGTCGATCGGCACTTCTGCGAACTCGTCGACGAAGCTCTGCGCCGTGTCGTGTTCCAGCAGGCTGTAGAGCGCGCCCAGCGGGTCGTACTGCGCGTCCGCGGCGGCCTTGTCGATCTCGTCCACCACGATCACCGGGTTGGCGTACTGCCCGTCCACCAGCGCCTCGAACACCTTGCCGGGCTTGGCGCCCTTCCATTGCGAGGACGAACCCGACAGCAACCAGCCGGCCGTCATGGAGCTCATGGGCACCAGGCTCATGCTGGTGCCGAGCAGGTCAGCAAGCTGGCGCGCGAAATGGGTCTTGCCGACGCCGGGCGGGCCCAGGAGGAGGATGGGGGTGACCTCCAGGCTGTCCCGGCTGTCCTGGCTCAGCGCCACGTGGCGCTTCACGTCGTCCAGCACCTCGACAAAATTGGGCAGCAGGTCGTAGAGCGGGGCCATGTCGGGCACACCCGAAGGCTTGACCGCGAAGCGCTGCGGGCCGCGTTCCAGCATGCGCTGCCAGGTGTTGCGAAGGCTTTCGTAGTCGCGTTCGTTGCCGCTGGCCTGAAGGTGGGCCAGTTTGCGCTCGACGTCGTCGGCGCTGAACACGCTGCGCATCTGGGCGATGGGCAGACCGAGGGAGGGTGAAGCGACCAGGCTGCGAGAGCTCATGCGATTCTCCTTGAGGTTCGGTGGCGATTTCATTCAAGCACACAACATGCCCGACCTCAATGCAGAAATGCCCGGCAAAGGCACCGCATACCGAAGCATGGGCACGAGGTGTGCGAAATCGCGCACCAGAAACGACAAGGCCACCCGAAGGTGGCCCTGGCTGGTGCAAGAGAAACGGATCAGGCTTCGCCGTTGATGACCTGCTGCAGTTCACCGGACTGGTACATCTCCATCATGATGTCCGAGCCGCCGATGAATTCGCCCTTGACGTAGAGCTGCGGGATGGTGGGCCAGTTGCTGTATTCCTTGATGCCCTGGCGGATGCCGTCGTCCTCGAGCACGTTGACCGTGGTCAGCGCCCGGGTGTCCACGCCGCAGGCCTTGAGGATCTGGATCGCGCGGCCGGAGAAGCCGCACATGGGGAAGCTCGCGCTGCCCTTCATGAACAACACGATGTCGTGGGATTTGACCAGCTGGTCGATTCGGTTTTGCGCGTCGCTCATGGCTGAAAGTCCTTCTGCGGAAGGGTCTGGAGAGACCCGGAAACGGTTGGCATTATCGCCGCTGCGGCCACTGGCCGCCGCTGCAGCGCTCAATGCCCGCGAGGTCGGTGCGGCTGCCGATCTGCTCGAAGCCCGCCGCCTGAAGCAGCGCACGCACGGCGCCAGCCTGATCGTGGCCGTGCTCCAGCAGCAGCCAGCCGCCCGGATTCAGGGCGGCGGGTGCGGTGACAACCAGGGCCCGGATGTCGTCCAGACCATCGGGGCCGGCGGTGAGCGCCGAGCCGGGCTCATGGCCGAGCGCCGCAAGATGGGCGTCGCCTTCGGCGATGTAGGGTGGGTTGCTGGCGATCAGGTCGAAGCGCTGTGCCGGCACGGCGGCGAGCCAGTTCCCGAGGTGGAAATCCACCGCCAGCCCCAGCCGATCGGCGTTCGCACCGGCGACGGCCAGCGCATCGGGGCTGGCATCCGTGGCCGAGACCACGGTGGCCGGCCGCTGGGCCTTGAGGGCCAGCGCGATGGCACCGCTGCCGGTGCCCAGGTCGAGCACGCGAGCGCCGGCAGGCAGACCGTCCAGCACGCCCAGCGCCCAGGTCACCAGGGTTTCGGTGTCGGGTCGTGGCACGAGCACGCGGGGATCCACCTGCAGGGTGAGGCCGAAGAATTCCTGATCGCCGCGCAGGTAGGCCATGGGCTCGCCGCGTTGCCGGCGCTGCACCAGGGCCGCAAGGCGGGCCGTCGCCTCGGCGTCTATCGTGTCGCCGTCGTGCGCCAGCAGCCAGGCACGGTCGTGGGGGCTGCGCTGCTGGGCCAGCAGCAGCAGCATCTGCGCGTCGATCCGGTCCAGGCCGTCGCGCTGCAGATTCGCCAGGGCCTCGCGCAGCGTGGTGTTCATGCGCCGTTGCGTTGTTCGAGTTCGGCCAGCAGCTCGACGCCGCGCGCGACCTGCAGTGCGTGGATCACCTCGTCCAGGTCGCCCTCCATCACCTGCAGCACCTTGTACAGCGTGAGGTTGATGCGGTGGTCGGTCAGCCGGCCCTGCGGGAAGTTGTACGTGCGGATGCGGTCGCTGCGGTCGCCGCTGCCGATCAGGCCCTTGCGGGTGGCGGCTTCGGTGGCCGCGCGTTCGCTGCGCTCTTTTTCCTGGAGGCGCGCGGTGAGCACCTGCAGCGCCTTGGCCTTGTTGCTGTGCTGCGAGCGGCCGTCCTGGCATTCGGCGGTGATGCCGGTGGGCAGGTGGGTCACGCGCACGGCGGAATCGGTCTTGTTGATGTGCTGGCCGCCCGCGCCGCTGGCCCGGAAGGTGTCGATGCGCAGCTCGCTCGGGTTGAGCTGCACCGCCTGGGTTTCGTCGGGCTCGGGCATCACGGCCACGGTGGCCGCGCTGGTGTGGATGCGGCCCTGGGTCTCGGTGGCGGGCACGCGTTGCACGCGGTGGCCGCCGGACTCGAAACGCAGCCGGCCGTAGGCACCGGGGCCGGCGATGCGCAACACCACTTCCTTGTAGCCGCCGAGCTCGCTGGGCGACTCGCTCACCGTCTCCACCTGCCAGCGCTGTTTTTCGGCGTAGCGCGTGTACAGGCGGGCCAGGTCGCCGGCGAACAGGGCCGACTCGTCGCCGCCCGTGCCGGCCCGGATTTCGACAAAGGCGTTGCGCTCGTCGTCCGGGTCCTTGGGCAGCAGGAGTTGCTGCAGTTCGGTGTCCAGCTGCGCCATGTCGGCCTCGGCGCTCTGGATTTCCTCCTGCGCCATCTCGGCCATGTCGGGATCGCCGAGCATCTCCCGCGCCGTGGCCAGATCGGCCTCGCGCTGGAGGTAGCGGTTGAACACCTCGACCACGGTGGTGGCCTCGGCGTGTTCGCGGCTCAGCGCGCGAAAGCGGTCCAGCTGGTCGACGACATCGGGCGCGGACAGGAGCGCATCGAGCTCGTGCAGGCGGGCTCGCTGGCGCAGCAGGGTGTCACGGACAAAGGGTTTCATGGTGGAGCGAAGGCCCGGCACGCCGGCACGGGCGCAGGCCCGCGACGCCGTGAGCGGGCCCGGTCAGCTAGTTTTGCGCGTTGCGCGGAGGTTTGGGCGGCTCGTCGCGCAGGAACAGCCGCGAGACGGTGTGCGCGGTGGCGGCGCGCGTGGCGCTGTCGCCGGTGTGCAGTTCGGCCAGGGTGCCGTGCAGCATTTTCTGCGTGAGGCCGCGCGAAAGCGCTTCCAGCACGGCCTCGACCGGCTCGCCCTTGGCCAGCAGGCGGCGCGCACGCGCCATTTCGACGGCGCGCCACTCGTCGGCCTGGGCGTTGATCTGCTGGATCAGTGGCACCACGCCGTGGGCCGGGTCGCGCTGCTCCATCCAGTGCATGAAGCTGAGCACGCCGGCGTCGATGATGGCTTCGGCCTGCGCCACGGCGGCCTGGCGGTGCTCCTTGCCGGTCTGCACCACGGTGGCGAGGTCGTCCACGGTGTAGAGGTACACATCGGGCAGGGCCTTGACCTCGACCTCGATGTCGCGCGGCACGGCCAGATCGACCATGAACATGGGGCGGTGGCGCCGCTTCTTGAGCGCGCGTTCCACGGCGCCCAGGCCGATGATGGGCAGCGTGCTGGCGGTGCAGCTGATGACGGCGTCGAACTCGTGCAGGCGGTCGGGCACGTCGGCCAGCCGCATCACCTGCGCGCCGAAACGGCTGGCGAGCTTTTCGCCGCGCTCCAGCGTGCGGTTGGCGATCGCCATGCCCTTGGGCGTCTTGGCCGCGAAGTGGGTGGCGGCGAGCTCGATCATCTCGCCCGCACCGACAAACAGCACCCGGATGTCGCGCAGGTCCTCGAACAGCTGCGACGCCAGCCGCACGGCGGCGGCGGTCATGCTGATGGAATGGGCGCCGATTTCGGTGGAGCTGCGCACCTCTTTGGCGACGGCGAACGAACGCTGGAACAGCTGGTGCAGGGTGGAGCCCAGGGCGCCGGCGTCGCTGGCGGCGCGCACCGCGTCCTTCATCTGGCCGAGGATCTGTGCCTCGCCCAGCACCATGCTGTCCAGGCCACTGGCCACGCGGAAGGCATGGCGGGCGGCCTGGTCGTCGCGCAGGATGTAGGCATGGTCGCGCAGCACCTGGCCGCTCACGCCGCCGGTCTGCGCCAGCCAGTCCAGGGTGGGGTCCACCGCCGACTGGTCGCCCGCGCCGTAGAGCTCGGTGCGGTTGCAGGTGGACAGCAAAGTGGCCTCGGGCTGGCGCGCCAGACTCTGGCGGTAACCGTGCAAGGTGGGCTGGATCTGGTCGAGCGCGAACGCAAAACGGCCCCGCAGATCGAGCGGAGCCGTGTTGTGGTTGATGCCGAGGGCCCAGACAGACATGGGGGTGATTATAAAATTGAACCCTTATGCATGCCGCAACCTGTCCCGAATGACGCCACTGGCCTTTTTGGTGCACGTCGCCGGCTTCATCGCTCCCGCCGTTTTTCTGGCCCTGGTGCTGTGGACGGTGCCGCGTTTTCGTCGCGCCGGCCGCGCCGCGAAAGGCGCCGGCCTGGAGGCCTTCATGCTGGTCGTGGCCGGTGTGGTGGTCCTGCTGGCCGGGCTGGTGGTTTTCGGCCGTGACGGGAAGATGGCCACCTACGCCGCCCTGGTGTTCGTGCAGGGCACCCTGGCCTGGTGGCTGCACCGCAAGCGCTGAGCGCCCGCTTCAGCGGCCGGGTGGGAACAGGTCGACCCGGTCGGTGATGATGCCGTCCAGGCCCAGATCCAGCAGCCTCTGCACGGCCCATTCGTCGTTCACGGTATAGGCCAGGGTGCGCAGGCCGGCATCGCGTGCCTGCGCCACGGTGGCGGCGTCCCATAAAGCGTGGTTGCACACGACCGCCACGCAGCCCAGTGATTGCGCCATGTCGCGCCAGCCCTCCCGCAGCGTGTCAAGCAACAGCCCGCGCGGCAAGTGGGGCGCGCTGTCCCGCGAGCCCTGAAGGGCATCTGGCTGGAACGAGGTGAGGAAGGGCGCGCGCTCCCTGTCGCCGGCCCAGAGCCGCGCGGCCGCCTCGGCCACGGCGCGTCCCGTGGCCCGCTCGGTGCCGGGCGTGGGTTTGATCTCGATGTTGAGCCAGTGGCCTTGCGCCTGGCAGTGGCGGGCCACGGCCTCCAGGGTCGCCAGGGGTTCGCCCGCGAACGCGCGCGAGTGCCAGCCGCCGGCGTCGAGCTGGCTCAGCTGGGCCCAGGGCCGTTCGCCTGCCACGCCCTGGCCGTTCGTGGTGCGCTCCAGGGAGGCGTCGTGCAGCAGGAACACCACGCCATCGGCGCTGAGCTTGGCGTCGCATTCGTACATGCGGTAGCCGTGCGATGCACCGAGGCGGAACGCGGCCAGCGTGTTTTCGGGCGCCAGCTTGCCGGCGCCGCGGTGGGCCACCCAGCGCGGATAGGGCCAGGGGGGCGGTGACGTGCCCTGGCTCATTGCCGCCGGCCGGTCTCGGCGTCGAACCAGTGCAGGCGATCCTCGCGCGGCTTCGCATGAATGGTGCTGCCGATCGCGGGGGCACCCTGGTCTTCGTGGGTGCGGATGATCATCGCTTCATCCCCCAGGCGGGTGTGGACCAGGCGCTCGGCGCCGAGCAGCTCCACCGTCTCGACCTTCAGGGTCCAGCCCTCGTTGCCGATGTCGATGTGCTCCGGGCGGATGCCCAGGATGCTGCCGGCGCGGCCCCCCGGCGCGTGCTTGAGCAGGTTCATGGGCGGCGAGCCGATGAAACTGGCCACGAAGGTGGTGGCGGGGCGCGTGTAGACCTCTTCGGGCGTGCCGAATTGCTCCATGTTGCCGGCGTTCATGACGATCATGCGTTCGGCCAGGGTCATGGCCTCCACCTGGTCATGGGTGACGAACAGCGAGGTGATGCCCAGCTCGCGGTGCAGCTTCTGGATCTCCAGCCGGGTCTGTGCGCGCAGCTTGGCGTCCAGGTTGGACAGCGGTTCGTCGAACAGGAACACCTGCGGCTGGCGCACGATGGCACGGCCCATGGCCACGCGCTGGCGCTGGCCGCCCGAGAGTTCGCGCGGCTTGCGCTCGAGCAGGTGGCCGAGTTCGAGGATCTTGGCGGCCTTGTCCACGCGCGCCCGGATTTCCTCCTTGGGCACCTTGGCGATCTTCAGGCCGTAGGCCATGTTGTCGAAGTTCGTCATGTGCGGGTAGAGCGCGTAGTTCTGGAACACCATCGCGATGTCGCGCTGGGCCGGCTCCAGGTTGTTGACCACGCGGTCGCCGATGCGCAATTCGCCGCCGGAGATCTCCTCCAGTCCCGCCACCATGCGCAGCAGGGTGGATTTGCCGCAGCCCGAGGGGCCGACGATGACGACGAACTCGCCATCCTGGATCTCGGCATTCACCCCGTGGATGACCTGATTGGCCTTGGGGCCGCTGCCGTAGCGCTTGACGATGTCGCGAAGTGAAAGAGAGGCCATGGTCTTGTTGCGGTCGGGTTGTTGTTACTTCTCGGTGTCCACGAGGCCCTTGACGAACCAGCGCTGCATGAGGATCACCACCACCGCCGGCGGCAGCATGGCCAGCAGTGCGGTCGCCATCACGATGTTCCATTCGTTGCCGGCGTCGCCGCCCGCGATCATGCGCTTGATCCCGATCACCACCGGGTACATCTCTTCCGAGGTGGTGACCAGCAGCGGCCACAGGTACTGGTTCCAGCCGTAGATGAACTGGATCACGAACAGCGCAGCGATCGAGGTGCGCGACAGGGGCACCAGGATGTCCTTGAAGAAGCGCATCGGGCCGGCGCCGTCCACCCGCGCGGCTTCCACGAGTTCGTCCGGCACGGTCAGGAAGAACTGCCGGAACAGGAAGGTGGCGGTGGCCGAGGCGATCAGCGGGACGGTCAGGCCCGCGTAGGTGTTGAGCATGCCCAGGTCGGACACCACCTGGTAGGTGGGGCCGATGCGCACCTCCACCGGCAGCATCAGCGTGATGAAGATCAGCCAGAAGCAGATGCCCTTGAACGGGAAGCGGAAGTAGACGATGGCGAAGGCCGATAGCAGCGAGATGGCGATCTTGCCGAAGGTGATGACGAGGGCCGTGACCAGGCTCACCCACATCATGCGCGCCACCGGCGCGCTGGAGCCCGGGCCGCTGCCGCCGCCGAACAGGGTGTCGCGGTACGTCTGCCAGAAGTTGCTGCCGGGCAGCAGGGGCATGGGGGCCTGCACGATGTCCTGTGCGGTGTGGGTGGATGCCACGAAGGCCAGGTACAGCGGAAAGCCGACGATGAGCACGCCCAGCACCAGGATCAGGTGCGACAGCAGCGTCAGGTAGGGACTGCGTTCAACCATGTCAGTACTGCACTTTCTTCTCGACGTAGCGGAACTGGATCACCGTGAGCACGATGACGATCACCATCAGCACCACCGACTGCGCGGCCGAACCACCCATGTCCATGGCCTTGAAGCCGTCGTGGTAGACCTTGTAGACCAGGATCGCGGTGTCGCGCCCCGGGCCGCCCTGCGTGGTCGCGTCCACGATGGCGAAGGTGTCGAAGAAGGCGTACACCACGTTGATCACCAGCAGGAAGAAGGTGGTGGGTGACAGCAGCGGAAACTGGATGCTCCAGAACCGGCGCCAGGGGCCGGCACCGTCGATGGCCGCGGCCTCGATCAGCGATTTGGGGATCGACTGCAAGCCCGCGAGGAAGAACAGGAAGTTGTACGAGATCTGCTTCCACACCGCCGCGATCACGATCAGCGTCATTGCATGGTCGGAATTGAGCATGTGGTTCCAGTTGAACCCGGATTGGCGCAGCATGTAGGCCACCACGCCGAGCGAGGGGGAGAACATGAACATCCAGAGCACACCGGCCACCGCCGGCGCCACCGCGTAAGGCAGCAGCAGCGCGGTCTTGTAGCCGAGCGCGCCTTTGACGATGCGGTCGGCGAAGATGGCCAGCACCAGCGAAATGCCGATGCCGAAGCCGGCGACCATCACGGAGAAGAAGGCGGTGGTCTTGAACGAGGCCAGGTAGCTCGGGTCGTTGAACAGGTTTCTGAAGTTCTCCAGACCCACCCACTCCTTCGAGAAGCCGAACGAGTCCTGCACCTGGAACGATTGCACCAGCGCCTGGCCCGCCGGCCAGAAAAAGAAGATGCTGATGATCGCCAGCTGCGGCGCCAGCAAGGCCCAGGGCAGCCACGAAGAGCGAAACAGAACGCGCTTTTCCATGTCCAGTCTTTCTCGGTCTTTCAAAAAGACAACCCGCCCCTGTGCAAACCGGGTGGTCTGCAGAGCGGCGGGTTATCGATGCCTCACCAGGGGTTCGGTGGGCATCATCGGGCTTCTGATCGGAATTTACTTGTTGGCGCGGGCAAAACGGACCAGTTGCTCGTTGCCCCGGACCACGGCGGTGTCCAGCGCTTCCTTGGGCGACTTCTTACCGGCCCAGATCTGCTCGGTTTCCTCGTCGATGATGGTGCGGATCTGCACGAAGTTGCCCAGGCGGATGCCGCGCGACTTGTCGGTGGCCTTGCGGATCATCTGCGTGACGGCCACGTCGGTGCCGGGGTTCTTGTTGTAGAAGCCGGAGGCATCCGTCAGCCTGTACGCGCCCGTGGTCACCGGCAGGTAGCCGGTGCGCTGGTGGCTGGCGGCCTGCACGCGGGTGTCGTTCAGGAAGTTCAGGAAGTCGGCGACGCCCTTGTACTCCGCCGGTTTCTTGCCGGCCATCACCCACAGGCTGGCACCGCCGATGGCGGTGTTCTGCGGCGCGCCCTTGACATCGGCGTAGTAGGGCAGGGTGGAGATGCCGTAGGCGAACTTGGCGTCCTTGGACACGCGGGCGTACAGGCCCGACGAGCCGGTGATCATGGCGCATTCGCCTGAGGGGAACGAGGCATCGGGCGCGTTGCCGCGGCCCTTGTAGACAAAGCTGCCTTCCTTGGACGCCTTGGCCAGGTTCTCGAAATGGCGCACGTGCAGCGGCGTGTTGATCAGCAGTTGCGCGTCGTTGCCGTCGAAACCGTTGTTCTTGGAAGCGAACAGCGTGTTGTGCCAGAGCGAGAAGCTCTCCAGCTGCGTCCAGCTGATCCAGCTGGTGGTGAAGGGGCAGGCGTGGCCGCTGGCCTTGAGTTTGGAGGCGGCGGCGAACACGTCCGGCCAGGTCTTGGGCGCCTTTTCGGGGTCCAGGCCAGCCTTCTTGAAGGCGTCCTTGTTGTAATAGAAGATGGTGGTCGAGCTGTTGAGCGGGTAGCTCAGCATCTGGCCGTTGGGCGCGGTGTAGTAACCCGCCACGGCCGACACGTACTCGGTCGGGTCGAACTTGAAGCCCGCGTCGTTCAGCACCTTGGCCGCGGGCACGATGGCGCCCTTGCTGGCCATCATGGTGGCGGTGCCGACCTCGAACACCTGCAGGATGTGAGGCGCGTTGCCCGCGCGGAAGGCGGCGATCGCGCCCGTCATGGACTCGTCGTAGGTGCCCTTGTACGTGGGCACCACCTTGTACTGGGACTGGCTGGCGTTGTACTGCTTGGCCAGGTCATTGACCCATTCGCCCAGCGCGGCGCTCATCGAATGCCACCACTGGATCTCGGTCGGCGCCTGGGCATGGACCGGGCCGCTCAGGAGTGCGGCGAGCGCCAGGGCGCCGGTCATGGGGAGAAAACGCTTGTGCATGGGGGTTGCTCCTTGAGGGGGTGATCGGAAACCGGAGGGGCTAGGGTAGGGTTTCCGTATGTCAAAACCATTGCACATGCGTTTCCCGGGTGTGACAACAGGGGTTTCCACAGGGGGGGTGGGTGTATGTTGCGCTGCGGTACCATTCTGGGTTCTTTACTGTCATGCTGGCGACTGCCACACACATGAACGCACCCACACCGCTTTCGTTGCTCGCCACCGCCACCGACGATGCGCCACGTTTGCGCGAGATCCCTTACAACTACACCTCCTTCTCGGATCGTGAAATCGTGCTGCGCTTGCTCGGTGAGCGCGCCTGGGGCTTGCTGGATGAGTTGAGAGGGGAGCGCCGCACCGGCCGTTCGGCCCGCATGCTGTACGAGGTGCTCGGTGACATCTGGGTCGTGCAGCGCAACCCCTACCTGCAGGACGACCTGCTCGACAGCCCCAAGCGGCGCCAGCAGCTGGTGGACGCCTTGCACCACCGGCTGGCCGAGGTGCAGAAGCGCCGCACACCGAACGACGACGCGGTGCGCGACGGCCTGGTGGCCGAACTGCTCACGGCGGCCCGCGCGGCGGTCGACCAGTTTGCCCGCTCGTTCCAGGACATGGCCGCGCTGCGCCAGCGCGCCACCAAGGCCCTGCGCCGTCTGACGGCCAAGGACAACATCAAGTTCGACGGCCTGTCGCGCGTCTCGCACGTGACCGACGCGACCGACTGGCGCGTGGAATACCCCTTCGTGGTGCTCACGCCGGACACCGAGGCGGAGATGGCCCGGCTGGTCAAGGGCTGTGTCGAACTCGGGCTGACCATCATTCCGCGGGGAGGCGGCACCGGCTACACGGGCGGTGCGATTCCGCTGACCTGGAAGAGCGCGGTGATCAACACCGAGAAGCTCGAGGCCATGACCGAGGTGGAATGGGTGAAGGTGCCAGGGCACGACAAGCCGCTGCCCACCGTCTGGACCGAAGCCGGCGTGGTGACCCAGCGCGTGTCCGACGCCGCCGACCGCGCGGGCCACGTGTTCGCAGTGGACCCGACCTCGGCCGAGGCCTCGTGCATCGGCGGCAACATCGCCATGAACGCAGGCGGCAAGAAAGCCGTGCTGTGGGGCACGGCGCTGGACAACCTGGTGTCGTGGCGCATGGTCACGCCGCAGGCCCAGTGGCTGGAAGTCACCCGGCTGGACCACAACCTGGGCAAGATCCACGACGCCGAGGTCGCCACCTTCGAGCTCCAGTACTTCGAGGCCGACGGCAAGACGCCGGTGCGCACCGAGCAGCTGGTGATCCCGGGCAAGACCTTCCGCAAGGAAGGCCTGGGCAAGGACGTGACCGACAAGTTCCTCAGCGGCCTGCCGGGCATCCAGAAGGAAGGCTGCGACGGCCTGATCACCAGCGCGCGCTGGGTGGTTCACCGCATGCCCGACCACGTGCGCACCGTCTGCCTGGAGTTCTTCGGCAATCCCAAGGACTGCGTGCCGTCCATCGTGGACATCAAGGACTTCATGTTCGGCGAGATGAAGCGCCCGGGCGGCGCCATCCTGGCGGGCCTGGAGCACCTCGACGACCGTTACCTGAAAGCCGTGGGCTACGCCACCAAGAGCAAGCGCGGCACCCTGCCCAAGATGGTGCTGATCGGCGACATCGTGGGCGACGACGCCGACGCCGTGGCGCGCGCCACCAGCGAGGTCATCCGACTGGCGAACTCGCGCAGCGGCGAGGGCTTCGTGGCCATCAGCGCCGAGGCGCGCAAGAAGTTCTGGCTGGACCGCAAGCGCACGGCGGCCATCAGCCGGCACACCAACGCCTTCAAGATCAACGAAGACGTGGTGATTCCGCTGCCGCGCATGGGCGAGTACACCGAAGGCATCGAACGCATCAACATCGAGCTGTCGCTGCGCAACAAGATCAAGCTGGCCGACGCACTCGAAGCCTTCTTCGCCCGTGGCAACCTGCCGCTGGGCAAGACCGACGACGCCAGCGACATCCCCAGCGCCGAGCTGCTGGAAGACCGTGTGCAGCAGGCCCTGGCCCTGGTGCGTGAGGTGCGCGCCCTCTGGGCCGGCTGGCTGAGCGACGTGGACGCGCTGTTCCCGCAACTGCAGGACCACCGCCTGCGGGCGAGCTGGAAGACGCAGATCCGCGCGCCGCTGCAGGCCATCTTCACCGGTGCGGCCTTCGGCCCCCTGCTGGCCGAATGCACCGCCATTCACCAGCGCGTGCTCAAGGGCCGCGTGTGGGTGGCTCTGCACATGCACGCCGGTGACGGCAACGTGCACACCAACATCCCCGTCAACAGCGACGACTACGAGATGCTGCAGACCGCGCACGAGGCCGTGGCGCGCATCATGGTGCTGGCGCGGCACCTCGACGGTGTGATCTCGGGCGAGCACGGCATCGGCATCACCAAGCTGGAATTCCTCACCGACGAGGAACTGCAGCCCTTCGCGGACTACAAGCAGCGGGTCGACCCCGAAGGCCGCTTCAACAAGGGCAAGCTGCTGCGCCAGGGCCCGGCCGGCGACGCCAGCCTGCGCAGCGCCGACCTGTCCAACGCCTACACGCCCAGCTTCGGCCTGATGGGGCACGAGTCGATCATCATGCAGCGCAGCGAGATCGGCGCCATCGCCGACAGCGTCAAGGACTGCCTGCGCTGCGGCAAGTGCAAGCCGGTGTGCGCCACACACGTGCCGCGCGCCAACCTGCTCTATTCGCCGCGCAACAAGATCCTGGCCACCTCGCTGCTGGTCGAGGCCTTCCTGTACGAGGAGCAGACCCGCCGCGGCATCAGCATCAAGCATTGGGAAGAGTTCGAGGACGTGGCCGACCACTGCACGGTCTGCCACAAGTGCCTGAGCCCCTGCCCGGTCAAGATCGACTTCGGCGACGTGACCATGAACATGCGCAACCTGTTGCGCAAGATGGGCCAGAAGAGCTTCCGCCCCGGCAACGCGGCGGCCATGTTCTTCCTGAACGCGACCAACCCCGAGACCATCAAGTTCGTGCGCGGCGCCATGGTGGGCGCGGGCTTCAAGGCCCAGCGCCTGGCCAACGACCTGCTCAAGCGCCTCGCGCGCAAGCAGACCGGTGCGCCCCCGGCCACCCTGGGCCCGGCGCCGATCAAGGAGCAGGTGATCCACTTCATCAACAAGAAGATGCCGGGTGGCCTGCCCAAGAAGACCGCCCGCGCGCTGTTGGACATCGAAGACAAGGACTACGTGCCCATCATCCGCAACCCCTCGGCCACCACGGCCGAGACGGAAGCGGTGTTCTACTTCCCCGGCTGCGGCTCGGAGCGCCTGTTCTCGCAGGTGGGCCTGGCCACGCAGGCCATGCTCTGGCACGCCGGCGTGCAGACCGTGCTGCCGCCGGGCTACCTCTGCTGCGGCTATCCGCAGCGCGGCAGCGGCCAGTTCGACAAGGCCGAGAAGATGATCACCGACAACCGGGTGCTGTTCCACCGGGTGGCCAACACGCTCAACTACCTGGACATCAAGACCGTGGTGGTGAGCTGCGGCACCTGCTACGACCAGCTGCAGGGTTACGAGTTCGACCAGATCTTCCCGGGCTGCCGCATCATCGACATCCACGAGTACCTGCTGGAAAAGGGCATCACCCTGCCGGCCGGGCAGGGCGGCTACCTGTACCACGACCCCTGCCACACGCCGATGAAGCTGCAGGAGCCGATGAAGACGGTCAAGGCGCTGGTGGGAGACAACGTGCTGGAGAGCAAGCGCTGCTGCGGCGAGTCGGGCACGCTGGGCGTGACCCGGCCCGACATCTCCACCCAGGTCCGCTTCCGCAAGGAAGAGGAAATCCAGAAGGGCGAAGCCGCGCTGCGCGCCGCGGGCACTGTGGGCGCGAACGACAACGTCAAGATCCTCACCTCGTGCCCGAGCTGCCTGCAAGGCCTGAGCCGCTATGGCGACGACCTCAAGAGCGGGCTGCTGGAAGCCGATTACATCGTGGTGGAGATGGCGCGCCAGATCCTGGGCGAAGAGTGGCTGCCCGCGTACGTCGCCAAGGCCAACGAAGGCGGCATCGAGCGCGTGCTCGTCTGACGCGCCCGATAACGGAGACTTTCATGGCCGGCCTCGACAAGAACACCCCTTCACCGCAGTCGATCACCCTGCACCAGCAGTCGCGGGTGCTGGAGATCGGCTTTTCCGACGGCAGCGAGTTCCGGATTCCCTTCGAGCTGATGCGGGTCTACTCCCCTTCGGCCGAGGTGCAGGGCCATGGCAAGGGCCAGGAGGTGCTGCAGACCGGCAAGCGCGAAGTGGGCGTGGTGGCGCTGGAGCCGGTCGGCAACTACGCGGTGCAGCCCACCTTCTCCGACGGCCACAGCTCCGGCATCTTCTCCTGGGACTACCTGTACTTCCTGGGCTCGAAGCAGGCCGACCTGTGGACCGAGTACCTTGAACGCCTGCAGGCCGCTGGCGTGGAGCGCGACGCCCCCATGCCAGACAAAGGCGGTCACGCCTGCGGCAGCCACTGAAGCGAGGAAATTTCACATGGCCTCCACCCATTTCGGATTCAAGACCGTCGACGAAGGCGAGAAGGCGCAGCGCGTGCGCAGCGTGTTCGATTCGGTCGCGCCCAAGTACGACGTGATGAACGACCTCATGTCGGCTGGGCTGCACCGCCTCTGGAAGCGCTACACCCTCACTGTGGCGAATCCGCAACCGGGCCAGCAGGTGCTCGACATCGCTGGCGGCACGGGCGACCTCTCGCTGGCCTTTGCCCGCAAGGTCGGGCCCACCGGCCGCGTGGTGCACACCGACATCAACGAAGCCATGCTGCGCGAGGGCCGTTCGCGCCTGCTGGACCTGGGCGTGGTGCTGCCCACCCTGGTGTGCGACGCCGAGAAGCTGCCGTTCGCCAGCGAGTCGTTCGACTTCGTTTCGGTGGCTTTCGGCCTGCGCAACATGACGCACAAGGAACTTGCACTGGCCGAAATGCATCGGACCCTCAAGCCGGGGGGCAAATTGCTGGTGCTGGAGTTTTCCCGGGTGGCGAAACCGCTCGAGAAGGCTTATGACTGGTATTCGTTCAACGTGTTGCCCAAACTGGGCAAGCTGGTGGCCAACGACGAGAGCAGCTATCGCTACCTGGCCGAGTCCATCCGCATGCACCCGGGGCAGGAAGCGTTGAGACAGATGATGCGCTCGGCCGGATTCGGCCATGTGGACGTGCACAACCTCAGCGCTGGGGTGGTGGCCTTGCACATGGGCATCAAGTGTTGAAGTGGTTTTTAGGGTTTTCTGTTGTTTGAAGGAGGCAAAGGCATGAACAAGTTGTGGTCGGTGTTGCTGGTGTTCGCGATGGCGCTGGGCACCCAGGATGTGTGGGCCAAGCGCATGGGCGGTGGCATGTCGTTCGGCAAGCAGTCGGGCAATGTGACGCAGCGCAACAGCGCGCCGCCGTCCCAGCAGGCCACGCCGCAACAGGCGCCGGCTCAGAACGCGGCGGCGGCCCGTCCGGCAACCGCCACGCCCGCTGCGGCGGCAGCGCCCAAGCGGCCCTGGGGTGCCATGCTCGGCGGTCTGGCTGCGGGTCTGGGCCTGGCCTGGCTGGCTTCTTCGCTGGGCCTGGGCGAGGCCTTCGGCCAGGTTCTGCTGTTCGCGCTGCTGGCCATGGTGGTCATGGCGGTGATCGGCATGGTGATGCGACGACGCGCGCCCGCCGCCCAGGCGGGTGGCATGGCGTACCAGGGTGCCGGCGCGACCGGCCACTCCCAGTACGAACCGGCCACGCCGCGCAGCTACAGCCCGCAGAACGTCGGCAACGACGCCTCCGCCCGGCCCTGGGAGCGCAGCGGCCCGGCGGCGCTGGACCACGCCCACCGCCCCTCGGGCGGCTCCATGATCGGTTCGGCCCTTGGCGGCAGCCAGAGCTGGGGCGTTCCGGCGGGTTTTGATGCCGAAGGTTTCCTCAAGGCCTCCAAGGCCAACTTCGTGAGCCTGCAGGACGCCTGGGACCGTTCCGACATCCCTGCGCTGCGCGCGATGATGACCGACAGCATGCTCGAGGAGATCCGCCACCAGCTGGCCGAGCGTGAGCAGGCCCGCGGCGGCGCCAACAAGACCGAGGTCGTGATGCTGGACGCACAGCTGCTCGGTATCGAGGAACTGCAGGGCGAGTACATGGCCAGCGTCGAGTTCTCCGGCCTCATCCGCGAGGACGCGTCGGCCGGCCCGAACCCGTTCCGCGAAGTCTGGAACATCACCCGGCCCAAGAACGGCCCCGGCGGCTGGCTGGTGGCTGGCGTGCAAGCGCTGCAGTAGGCGCCGAACAGGGCTGTCGCAGCCCGCCCGATGCACGCTCACGCCGTGCCTCGCGCTTTATCCGTCAAAATCGGGTGGTCATGAAAAATGAACCACCCGATTCTTCTTCCGGGGCCGGTGCGGCCGCCGCTCCCACGAACTTCCTGGAATCGCTGCTCGGCGCGATCCGTCCGCCCGAGTGGATGGTCGACGAGCTGCAGAACCGCGTGGTGCTGTTCCTCAACCACGTGCTGATCCAGGAAAAAGCGGCCCAGGACCGCCTGCGCCGCCAGAAGGGCAAGCCCGTGCGCGTCCAGTGGGGCGATTTCCACCTCACGCTCGCGCCCACCGCCGCCGGCCTGCTGGAGCGCTGCGCTCCCGGCGCAGCACCCGAACTGAGCGTCACGCTCACCCAGCGTTCTCCCCTGGCGTTGGCCCAGAGCGTGCTGGCCGGCCAGAAGCCGGGCGTGGACATCCAGGGCGACGTGCAGCTGGCCGCCGAGGTGGCCTGGCTGGTGGACAACGTGCGTTGGGACGTGGAGGAAGACCTGTCCCGCATCGTCGGTGATGCGCCTGCCCACACGCTGGCGCGTTTCGCCCAGTCGGCGGCCCAGGCGGTCAAGGCCTTTGTCGAGCGCCTGCCGGCCGGCCGCGCGGCACGCGCGACCCCGGATGGCGATGCGTCGGTGCCTCCGCGCGCCGACGGAACCGCGGCATGAGCCGGCTCTTCCGCGGCGCCTTCATCGTCTGGGTGGTGTTGCGCTACGGGCTGGACGAGCTGGTGCTCTCCAGCTTCGAGCGCCCGGCCATCCGCCTGCTCACCCGCATCGTCTCCATCGGCCGCAACCTGGATGCGCCGCGCGGCGCCCGCCTGCGCGAGGCCCTGGAGCGCCTGGGCCCGATCTTCGTGAAGTTCGGCCAGGTGCTGTCGACGCGGCGCGACCTGTTGCCGCCCGACATCGCCGACGAACTTGCACGCCTGCAGGACCGGGTGCCACCGTTCCCCAGCGAGGTCGCGGTCGCCAGCATCGAGCGCGCCTTCGGCAAGCCCCTGTCCTCGGTCTTCTCCCACTTCGAGCAGGTGCCGGTGGCCAGTGCCTCCGTGGCTCAGGTGCATTTCGCCACCCTGCTGGACGGCCGCCACGGCGGGCGCGAGGTCGCGGTGAAAGTGCTGCGCCCGAACATGCGGCCGGTGATCGACAAGGACCTCAGCCTCATGCGCATGATGGCCGGCTGGGTCGAACGGCTCTCGGCCGACGGCAAGCGCCTCAAGCCGCGCGAGGTGGTCGCCGAGTTCGACAAATACCTGCACGACGAGCTGGACCTGCTGCGCGAAGCCGCCAACGCCGCCCAGCTGCGCCGCAACATGCAGGGTCTGGACCTGGTGCTGATCCCGGAAATGCTCTGGGACTACTGCCACACCGAGGTGATGGTGATGGAGCGCATGGACGGCACGCCCATCAACCGCGTCGAGGCGCTGCGCGCCCAGGGCGTGGACATCCCCAAGCTGGCGCGCGACGGCGTCACCATCTTCTTCACCCAGGTGTTCCGCGATGGCTTCTTCCACGCCGACATGCACCCCGGCAACATCCAGGTCAGCACCGCGCCGGACACCTTCGGGCGTTACATCTCGCTCGATTTCGGCATCGTGGGCACGCTCACTGAGTTCGACAAGGAGTACCTGGCGCAGAACTTCACCGCCTTTTTCCGGCGCGACTACAAGCGCGTGGCCGAGTTGCACATCGAATCGGGCTGGGTGCCCGCGGAAACGCGGGTGGACGAGCTCGAATCGGCGATCCGCGCGGTGTGCGAACCCTATTTCGACCGGCCCCTGAAGGAAATCTCGCTGGGCATGGTGCTCATGCGCCTGTTCCAGACCTCGCGCCGCTTCCAGGTGGAGATCCAGCCCCAGCTGGTGCTTCTGCAGAAAACCCTGCTCAACATCGAGGGCCTGGGGCGCCAGCTCGACCCCGAGCTCGACCTCTGGAGCACGGCCAAGCCCTTCCTGGAGAAGTGGATGGTGGAGCAGGTCGGCCCGCAGAAGCTGCTGCAGCAGCTCAAGGCCGAGGCCCCGCACTACGCGAAGCTGTTGCCGGCTCTGCCGCGCCTGCTGCACGACTACCTGCAGCACAAGCCGCACGAGCTGCGGCGCGAGCTCGACACCCTGGTGGCCGAACAGCGCCGCACCAACCGCCTGTTGCAGGGCATCATTTACGGCGGCGTGGGCTTCGTGCTGGGGCTGATCCTGATGCAGGTGCTGCTGCGGGTGCGCCTCTGGTAGGTCGGGCCGCTGGGCGCCGACACCCGGCGCACGGGGGATACCCCCTCAATTTATAATGACGGGTTTTGTTCCACGTCCCGCACGGGAACGTCCGGCGCCGTCCGGGGGCGATTTCCACCCCCTGGCGCTCCCGCCCTCATTCAGGTCCACGCCATGCCTATTTATGCCTACAAGTGCGAGTCCTGCGGCCATGCCAAGGACGTGCTGCAGAAAATCTCCGACGAGCCGCTCAGTGTGTGTCCGGCCTGCGGCCAGGCCAGCTTCAAGAAGCAGCTGACCGCGGCCGGTTTCCAGCTCAAGGGCTCCGGCTGGTACGTGACCGATTTCCGCGAAGGCAACAAGACCGCCGCGCCCGCGCCTGCTTCAACGGGCGACGCAGCGGGCGCACCCGCCGCCGCACCTGCATCCGCCGCCCCGGCGCCTGCCGCTGCACCCGCGCCGGCGGCTCCGGCCAGCCCGCCGGCCAGCTCCACCTGAGCGCTTCCTGATGCCCTCCTTGCGCAAATGGCTGTTCTCGGGCCTTCTGGTCCTGGTGCCCCTGATCATCACCCTCTGGGTGCTGGAGTGGGTGGTCACCACGCTCGACCAGACCTTGCGCATCCTGCCCACGAGCTGGCAGCCCGATCAGCTGCTCGGGGTGCACATCCCCGGCCTGGGCGTGCTGTTCGCGCTCGTGGTCGTGCTCTCCATCGGCGCGCTGGCCTCCAACATCATCGGCAACAAGCTGGTGAGCTGGTGGCACGCCCTGCTGCACCGCATTCCGGTGGTGCGCTCCATCTATTCGGGCGTCAAGCAGGTCTCCGACACGCTGTTTTCCGAGAAAGGCAACGCCTTTCGCAAGGCCTTGCTGGTGCAGTGGCCGCACGAAGGCATGTGGACCATCGCTTTTCTCACCGGCTCGCCGGCCGGCGACGTGCTGACCCATCTGCAGTCCATGCCCGGCGGTGCCGAGCACGATGAGTTTTTCAGCGTCTACGTGCCCACCACGCCCAACCCGACCGGCGGCTACTTCGCCATGGTGCGCCGCAGCGCCTGCGTCGAGCTGCAGATGAGCGTGGACGAAGCGCTGACCTACATCGTGTCCATGGGCGTGATCGTGCCCGGCGGGCCGAAGAACCCGAACCTCAAGGTGGCCGCCGACGGCGCCATCACCGAAACCTCCTGAATGTTCCCCCTCGGGCCTGCCCGCGAACCTGTTGAAAGAAGAGTCGAAATGGCGATGCGTACCCACTATTGCGGTCTGGTGACCGAAGCCCAACTGGGCCAAACCGTTCAGCTGTGCGGCTGGGTCAACCGCCGCCGCGACCACGGTGGCGTGATCTTCATCGACCTGCGCGACCGCGAAGGCTATGTGCAGGTCGTGTGCGACCCCGATCGCGCCGAGATGTTCAAGACCGCCGAGGACGTGCGCAACGAGTTCTGCGTGCAGGTCACGGGCGTGGTGCGCGCGCGCCCGGCCGGCACCACCAACGACAAGCTCAAGAGCGGCCAGATCGAGGTGCTGTGCCACGAACTGAAGGTGCTCAACGCCTCGGTCACGCCGCCGTTCCAGCTGGACGACGAGAACCTGTCGGAGACCACGCGCCTCACGCACCGCGTGCTCGACCTGCGCCGCCCCTACATGCAGAACAACCTGATGCTGCGCTACCGCGTGGCCATGGAAGTGCGCAAGTTCCTCGACGCCAACGGCTTCATCGACATCGAGACCCCGATGCTGACCAAGAGCACGCCCGAAGGCGCGCGCGACTACCTCGTGCCCAGCCGCGTGCACGACGGCCACTTCTTCGCGCTGCCGCAATCGCCCCAGCTGTTCAAGCAGCTGCTGATGGTGGCCGGCTTCGACCGCTACTACCAGATCACCAAGTGCTTCCGCGACGAAGACCTGCGCGCCGACCGCCAGCCCGAGTTCACCCAGATCGATATCGAAACCTCCTTCCTGACCGAGGAGGACATCCGCGACATGTTCCAGGGCATGATCAAGACCGTGTTCCAGAACACGCTGGGCGTGGACCTGGGCGAGTTCCCGGTCATGGCCTACAGCGAAGCCATGCAGCGCTTCGGCTCCGACAAGCCCGACCTGCGCGTCAAGCTCGAATTCACCGAGCTGACCGACGTGATGGGCGACGTGGACTTCAAGGTCTTCTCCGCTCCCGCCACCATGAAGGGTGGTCGCGTGGTCGCCCTGTGCGTGCGCGGCGGTGCCGAGATGAGCCGCAGCGAGATCGACGCCTACACCGAGTTCGTGAAGATCTACGGTGCCAAGGGCCTGGCCTGGATCAAGGTCAACGACGCCGCCCAGGGCCGTGACGGCCTGCAGAGCCCGATCGTGAAGAACCTGCACGACAAGGCCGTGGCCGACATCCTCTCGCGCACCGGCGCGCAGAACGGCGACATCATCTTCTTCGGTGCCGACAAGGCCAAGGTGGTCAACGACGCCATCGGCGCCCTGCGCCTGAAGATCGGCCACAGCGAGCTGGGCAAGAAGAACGGCCTCTTCGAGAGCCGCTGGGCCCCGATGTGGGTGGTGGACTTCCCGATGTTCGAGCACGACGAGGAAGCCGACCGCTGGACGGCGGTGCACCACCCCTTCACCGCGCCGAAGGACGGCCACGAGGACTGGATGGTGACCGCGCCCGAGAAGTGCATCGCCAAGGGCTACGACATGGTGCTCAACGGCTGGGAGATCGGCGGCGGTTCCGTCCGCATCCACACCGCCGCGGTGCAGCAGAAGGTGTTCGACGCGCTCAAGATCACGCCCGAAGAGGCCCAGCTCAAGTTCGGCTTCCTGCTGGACGCACTGCAGTACGGCGCACCGCCCCACGGCGGCCTGGCCTTCGGTCTGGACCGCATCGTCACCCTCATGACCGGTGCCGAGTCGATCCGCGACGTGATCGCCTTCCCCAAGACCCAGCGCGCCCAGTGCCTGCTGACCCAGGCCCCCAGCCCGGTGGACGAGAAGCAACTGCGCGAGCTGCACATCCGTCTGCGCAACGTCGATCTGGCCAAGGCCTGAGGCGTCTGTAGGACATCTCCGAAAGGGGCGCCGAGTGCGCCCCTTTTTCTTGTATCAATGGGCTGATTGCATCGAACTGCCTTCAAGTTTCGCCATTCCTTCGGGGTAACATGGCCTTTTGAAAGGAGTCCTCTCATGCCCAAGATCCGTACGACCTCCCTCGATGGGAAGGAAAAACTCGTGGCCGACCTCCAGCGCGTGATCGCCGACGCCGAAGAGCTGATGCAGGCCACCGCCCACCAGACCGAAGGCAAGGTGGTGGAACTGCGTGACCGCATCAACGACAACCTGCGCGAGGCGCGCCACAAGCTCGCCGATGCCGAGGAAGCCATCAAGGAAAAGACGCTGGAAATGGCCCGCGCCACCGACGACTACGTGCACGAAAACCCCTGGTCCGCGATCGGTGCCGCCGCCGGTGTGGGCCTGCTGGTCGGTCTGCTCATCAGCCGCCGCTGATCGGGACGACCCGCTCCATGGCCACGCCGCAGCGTTTTTCTTCGTCCGTCCGGGGACTGGCTTCCACCGTGCTGGAGCTGGTGCAGATCCGGCTGGAGCTGTTCAGCATCGAAGCCCAGGAAGAGGTGCTGCGCGTCGGCGCGCTGCTGGTCTATGGCGCGGTGGCCGTGGCTTTCCTCAGCCTGGGGGTGGTGTTGCTGGCCCTGCTGATCACGGTGGCCCTGTGGGATACCCACCGCCTGCTGGCGCTGGGCATCTTCACCGGGCTGTTCCTCGTCACCGGGGGTGTAGCGGCCTGGCTGGCGCGTGAGCGCGTGCGTTCGGGCACCTACCTGTTCTCGGCCAGTGTCGAGGAACTGAAGCAGGACCGCGAGAGCCTGCGCGCCGCCAAGGAGGACGCTTGAACCCGCGTGCCGTTTTGCTGGCGAGGCGGCGGGAGCGGCTGGTGCTGCGCTCCCGGCTTCTTCGCCGGCAGATCACGCGGGAGCTGCAGGCGGTGCAGCCCGCGCTGACCTGGGTGGACCGCCTGCAGGACGCTGCGCTCTGGTTGCGCGGCAACCCGGTGATCGCGGCCGCCGGCAGCCTGCTGCTGGCCGTGTGGCGCCCGCGCCGGGCGGCGAGCTTCGGCATGCGCCTGTGGTCGGCCTGGAAGTTTGTGCAGGGCCTGCGCGGGTCCGTGCGCCGCTGAACCCGTTCGTCCCGTGAAGATCCCGCAATCGGTGCTGGTGGTGATTCACACCCCGGCATGGGAGGTGCTGCTGATCGAGCGCGCCGATGCCCCCGGTTTCTGGCAATCGGTCACCGGCTCCAAGGACACCGAGGCCGAGAGCTTCGAGGCCACGGCGGTGCGCGAGGTGTGGGAAGAGACCGGTCTTGATGCCCGTGCGCCAGGCCACGTGCTGCGCGACTGGGCGCTGGAGAACGTGTACGAGATCTACCCGCAGTGGCGCCACCGCTATGCGCCGGGCGTCACCCACAACACCGAGCACCTGTTCGGCCTCTGCGTTCCGCGGGCGGTGCCGGTGCGGTTGAGCGCGCGCGAGCACCGCAACCAGGTCTGGTTGCCCTGGGCGCAGGCGGCCGAACGCTGTTTCTCGCCCTCGAACGCCGAGGCGATCGGCTGGCTGCCCCGCCTTGGTGGCATGATTTGTCCATGAGCATCGTCAGGATCGCGACCTACAACATCCACAAGGGTGTGCAAGGCCTGGGGCCGGGGCGCCGGCTGGAGATCCACAACATCGCCCACGCGGTGGAGCAGTTCGACGCCGACATCGTCTGCCTGCAGGAGGTGCGGCGCCACAACCGCAAGCTCGAAAAGCATTTCACCCGCTGGCCCGAGCTGGATCAGGCGGGTTATCTCTCGCCCGAGGGCTATGAATCGGTCTACCGGACCAACGCGGTCACCCGCCATGGTGAACACGGCAACGCGCTGCTCTCGCGCTGGCCGGTGATCGACACCAAACACTCCGACGTCTCAGACCACCGCTTCGAGCAACGCGGCCTGCTGCACGTGCAGTTGCTGGTCGAGGGCGTCGATGTGCACGTGGTGGTGGTGCACCTGGGCCTGATCCACGCCAGCCGCGAGCGCCAGGTCCAGCGCCTGGGCGAGTACATCGCCACCGCCGTGCCGGCGAGCGCGCCGCTGGTGGTGGCCGGTGACTTCAACGACTGGGGGGCGCAACTGCTGCGACCCATGGCGGCCCTGGACCTGCGCACCTTCGAGGGCATCCGCCTGGCCACCTACCCGTCGCGCCTGCCGCTGCTGCACCTGGACCGCATCTTCGCGCGCGGCCTGCGGCCGGTCTCCGCCCATGTGCCGCACGGCCGGGTCTGGTCGCGCATGTCGGACCACCTGCCGCTGATCGCCGAGCTCGAGCTGTGAGCGCACGGCCCCCTCGCACCGCGAGCGCGCGGCACGCACCCATGCGAAGGGGCCACCAGCTGCTGTTGCTGCAGGGCGGGGTGGAGTTTTTCCCGGCGTTGGTCGAGGCCATGGACGCGGCGCGCATGGTCGTGCACCTGGAGACCTACATCTTTGAATTCGCGGGCGCGGCATTGAGCGTGGCCGAAGCACTGGAGCGTGCGGCGCGGCGCGGCGTCGTGGTGCGCCTGCTCATCGACGGCGTGGGCACGCCGATGGTGCCGCCGGAGTGGCAACGCAGGTTCGCCGAGGCCGGCGTGGTGATGCGCATCTACGCCCCGCTGGGCCGGCTCGGCCTGCTGGCGCCGCGCAACTGGCGTCGGCTGCACCGCAAGCTCTGCGTGGTGGACGGTGTGGTGGGTTTCTGTGGCGGCATCAACATCATCGACGACCAGGACGACGTGGCGCTTGGCCGGCTGACCGCACCCCGGCTGGACTTCGCGCTGCGCGTGGCCGGTCCGCTGGTGGACGACATGGTGGACACCATGGAGCAACTCTGGTGGCGCACGCTGGCCGCCCGCCGGGTGCGCCAGCGCGAATTCAAGGCCGCCTGGGATGCGCTGCGGTCCTCTCGCCCGGTGGGCGATTTCTCCCGCCTGCTGCAGAAGATCGAGGCCCTGGCCGAGGCGCAGGAGGACACCCGGGTGGAAGGCCCTTACGGCGAGGCCCTGTCGTCGCCGCTGGGGGTGGACGGGGCGCGCGCCACGCTGCTGCTGCGCGACAACGTGACCCACCGGCACGACATCGAGCGCGCCTACCTCAAGGCCATCGGCGAGGCGCGCCAGGAGGTGGTGATCGCCAACGCCTATTTCATCCCCGGGCGCAAGCTGCGCCGCGCGCTCACGCTGGCCGCCGCGCGTGGCGTGCGCGTGCGCCTGCTGCTGCAGGGCCGTTACGAGCACTTCCTGCAGTACCGAGCGGCGCGTCCGGTGTACCAGCGGCTGGTGGACGCCGGCATCGAGATCCATGAGTACGCACCCAGTGCCTTGCACGCCAAGGTGGCGGTGGTCGACCGGCGCTGGTCCACCGTGGGCTCCACCAACCTCGACCCCTTGTCCCTGCTGCTGGCGCGCGAGGCCAACGTGATGACCAACGACCGGCGCTTCTCCGGCCTGCTGCACAGCTACCTCGATGGCCTGGTGCAGCACACGGGCCAGTTGCTCGACACCGGTGCGCTCAACCGGCGCCCCTGGGCGCAGCGGCAGCTCGACCGCATCGCCTTCGCGGTCATGCGGATCACGCTGTTCGTGACGGGCCACCGATACTAGAACCGGCCCCATGCCCGACGACCTGATCGTCCAGCGGCCCGAAGGCCTGTATTGCCCGCCGGGCGACTTCTACATCGACCCCTGGCGCCGCGTGGAGCGCGCTGTCATCACCCACGCGCACGCCGACCATGCCCGCACCGGCCATGGGCATTACCTGGCCACCGCGGTGTCCGAAGGCCTGCTGCGCGCAAGGCTGGGATCAGGCATCGCCCTGCAAGGCCTGGCCTACGGCGAGACCGTGGAGCACCACGGCGTGCGCCTCTCGCTGCACCCCGCCGGCCACGTGCTGGGCTCGGCGCAGGTCCGGTTGGAGCACCGGGGCCGTGTGTGGGTGGCCAGCGGCGACTACCGCACCACGCCGGCCGGTGCCGTGCCCGACCGCACCTGTGCGCCCTTCGAGCCGGTGCGCTGCGACGTGTTCATCACCGAATCCACCTTCGGCCTGCCGATCTACCGCTGGCGGCCTGATGCCGAGCTGTTCGGCGAAATCAACCGCTGGTGGCAGGACAACGCCGAGACCGGCCGCGCCAGCGTGCTGTCCTGCTACAGCCTGGGCAAGGCGCAGCGCATCCTGGCCGGGGTGGACGCGTCCATCGGCCCGATCGTGTGCCACGGCGCGGTCGAGCCGCTGAACCGCGCCTACCGCGCCGCCGGCATCCCCCTGCCCGAGACCCTGCCGGTGGACGGCGTCAGCGACCCTGCTGTCCTGCGCCGTGCCCTCGTGCTGTGCCCGGGCTCCGCGCTGGGCACACCCTGGATCCAGCGCTTCGGCGATTTCTCCGACGCCTTCGCCAGCGGCTGGATGCAGGTGCGCGGGTGGCGGCGGCGCGGCGGCCTGGACCGCGGCTTCGTGCTCAGCGACCACGCCGACTGGCCGGGTCTGCTGGGTGCCATTGGCGCCAGCGGGGCCGAACGCGTCATCGTCACGCACGGCAGCGTGCCGGTGCTGGTGCGTTACCTGCAGGAGCAAGGGCTGCAGGCTGAGAGCTTCGACACCGAGTACGGCGACGAAACCGAGGCCGCCGCATGAAGCGCTTCGCGGCCCTGTTCGACGAGCTCGACGCGACCACCGCGACCCACGCCAAGGTGGCCGCGCTGCGCCGCTACCTGGCCGAGGTGGACGACGCCGACGCGGCCTGGGCGGTGTACTTCCTGGCCGGCGGCAAGCCGCGCCAGCTCATCCGAACGGCCCAGCTGCGCGCGCAGGCGATCGCCGACTCGGGCCTCCCGGAATGGCTGTTCGAGGCCAGCTACCAGGCGGTGGGCGATCTGGCCGAGACCATCGCGCTGGTGCTGCCCGCGCCGCCACAGGCCGGGGGCCTGCAGACCCGCCTGAGCGAGTGGATGGAAGAGCGGCTGCTGCCCCTGCGCGGGCAGGGGGACGAGGCGGTGGCCCTGGCCCTGGGGGCCTGGTGGCGCGAGCTCGATGCCGCCGGGCGCTTCCTGCTCGTCAAGCTGGTGGGCGGGGGCTTTCGCGTGGGCGTGAGCAAACTGCTGGTGCAGCGCGCGATCGCGGCGCACGCCGGGCTGGACGCCAAGCTGGTGGCCGCGCGCATGATGGGCTACACCGACAGCAAACGCCCGCCCACGCCGGCCCTGTACCGCGCCCTGGTGGCACCGGCCCACGCGAGCGGCGAGGCGCAGGGGGCGCGCGACCCGAGTCAGCCGTACCCGTTCTTTCTGGCCAGCCCGCTGGGCCCGGAGGCCGGTGGGGACCCCACGGGCCTGGGCCCGGCGAGCGACTGGCTGGCCGAGTGGAAGTTCGACGGCATCCGGGGCCAGATCGTCAAGCGCGCGGGGCAGGTGTGGGTCTGGTCGCGCGGAGAGGAGTTGATGAGCGAGCGCTTCCCCGAGCTGCAGGCGCTCGCGCAACGCTGGCCCGACGGCACCGTGCTGGATGGCGAGATCCTGGTCTGGGACGACCGCCCGGCCGCGCCCCGATTGCCGGGCAGCGAGCGACCGGGCGGCCCCGCGCCCTTCGCGCTGCTGCAGCAACGCATCGGCCGCAAGACGCTGAGCCCCAAGGTGCTGGCCGAGGTGCCGGTCGGCTTCATGGCCTACGACCTGCTCGAAGCCGGCCACGAGGACCTGCGCCAGGTGCCGCAACACGAGCGCCGCGGGCGCCTGGAGGCCCTGGCCGCCACGCTCAATGCCACGCCCGGCCCGCGCCTGTGGCTCTCGCCCCGGATCCCGGCCGACGACTGGGCCACGCTGGCCCGCTGGCGCGCGCAGGCGAGGGCGCTGGACGTCGAGGGCCTGATGCTCAAGCACCGCGAGAGCGCCTACGGCACCGGCCGCCAGAAACGCGCCGATGGCCCGGGCCTGCTCGCCTGGTGGAAGTGGAAGATCGACCCGCTGACGATCGACGGCGTGCTGATCTACGCCCAGGCCGGTCACGGCCGCCGAGCCTCGGTCTACACCGACTACACCTTCGCGGTGTGGAGCCGCCCGCCGGTGGACGCCGCCGAGGCGCAGGCGGTGGTCGAGGCGATCGCGCGGCGCCGCCCGGCCGACCCCGACGGCCTGCAGCTGGTGGCCTTCACCAAGGCCTATTCGGGCCTGACCGACGAGGAGTTCAAGGCGGTCGATGCGGTGATCCGCCAGAACACGCTGGAGAAGTTCGGCCCGGTGCGCAGCGTGCGGCCCACGCTGGTGTTCGAGCTGGCGTTCGAGGGCATCGCGCGCAGCGCGCGCCACAAGAGCGGGGTGGCGCTGCGCTTTCCGCGCATGCAGCGCGTCCGCGACGACAAGCCGCTGCACGAGGCCAACACCCTGCAGGACCTGGAGCAACTGCTGGCCGGCGGGGCCGGCTGAGGCCCCGGGAGCAAAGCCCCCAGGCCGGGTACCCCCGGGAGGACCGGTGTTAGCATGCCCCAATGCTGACGAAAACCGCATCCGACATGACCCCCGCAGCTCCCCCAGACGACGAAGGCGTGCCCGTTTCCGTCAAGATCCGTGAGCGCGTGAAGGCCGCGCGCCAGCGCTTCCACTCCAACGACAACATCGCCGAGTTCATCCAGCCCGGCGAGCTGGAGAAGCTGCTCGACGAAGTGACCGAGAAGATGCAGGGCGTGCTCGATGCCATGGTCATCGACACCGAGAACGACCACAACACCGGCGACACCGCGCGCCGCGTCGCCAAGATGTACCTCAAGGAGGTGTTCAACGGCCGCTACGTCAAGGCCCCGAGCATCACCGAGTTCCCCAACGCCGAGCACCTCAACGAGCTGATGATCGTCGGCCCGATCACCGTGCGCAGCGCCTGCAGCCACCACTTCTGCCCGGTCATCGGCAAGATCTGGATCGGCGTGATGCCCAACGAGCACACCAACGTGATCGGCCTGTCCAAGTACGCTCGCCTGGCCGAATGGATCATGGGCCGCCCGCAGATCCAGGAAGAGGCCGTGGTGCAGCTGGCCGACCTGATCCAGGAAAAGACCCAGCCCGACGGCCTGGCGCTGGTGATGGAAGCCAGCCACTACTGCATGGCCTGGCGCGGCGTGAAGGACATGAACAGCAAGATGATCAACTCGGTCATGCGCGGCGTGTTCCTCAAGGACCCCAACCTGCGCCGCGAATTCCTCTCGCTCATCCCCCGTCAATCCTGAGGCCCATCATGCTGGTACGCCTGCTCTACGTCAGCCGCGCTGTCGACAAGGACTGCGCCAAAGCCATCGAATCCATCCTGGAGTCGTCGCGCTCGCACAACCTGGGCAACGGCATCACCGGCGTGCTCTGCTACGGCGGCGGCGTGTTCCTGCAGGCCATCGAGGGCGGCCGCAACGCGGTGAACGGCCTCTACAGCCACATCGTGGCCGACCCGCGCCACACCGACGTCGTGCTGCTGCACTACGAAGAGATCACGGAGCGCCGCTTCGGCGGCTGGACCATGGGCCAGGTCAACCTCTCCAAGCTCAACACCTCCATCGTGCTGAAGTACTCCGAGCGCCCCGAGTTCGATCCTTACGCCGTCTCGGGCCAGGTGTCGCTGGCGTTGCTCGAAGAGCTGATGGCCACGGCCAGCATCATCGGTCGGGCCTGATCCGCTCCTGGGGCTTGAAGCCGCAGCCAGCCCGCCGGGCGCTGCGGCTTTCGCTTGTTTGAAACCACCACCATGTCGCTGAACGCGTTCTGTCTCATCGTGCTGGCCGGCCTGATCCACGCCGGCTGGAACATCGTCGCCAAGAAGGCCGCGGGCGACGCGCGCTTCGCCTTCTTCAACGCCTTTCTGATGATGCTGGTCTGGGCGCCCCTGGGCTGGTGGCTGGGCCGCGAGGAGGTGCCGCGCTGGGGTGCGACCGAATGGGGTTTCGTGGTCGCCAGCGGCGTGCTGCATGTCTTCTACTACGTGATCCTGCTGCGCGGCTACCGCAAGGCGGATCTCACCGTGGTCTACCCGATGGCGCGCGGCTCGGGGCCGTTGCTGTCCTCTTTGGTGGCCATCGTGTTCCTCGGCGAGCGCATTTCGGCCCTGGGTGCCGTGGGCATTGCAGGCGTGGTGGGCGGGGTGTTCCTGATCGCCGGCGGCCCGGGCCTGCTGCGCGCCGCGCACGACCCGGTGGCCCGCCGCCGCGTGCACAAGGGCATGGTCTACGGCGTGCTCACGGGGGTCTTCATCGCGGCCTACACGGTGGTGGACGGCTACGCGGTCAAGGTGCTGCTGATGTCGCCCATCCTGATCGATTACATGGGCAATTTCGTGCGCCTGGGCCTGCTCGCCCCCGCCGTGCTGCGCGACATCCCCACCGCCCGGCAGCTGTGGCGCGTGCAGTGGCGCTACGCGCTGCTGGTGGCGGTGGTCAGCCCCATCGCCTATGTGCTGGTGCTGTACGCCATGCGCGAGGCGCCGCTGTCGCACGTGGCGCCGGCGCGCGAGGTGTCCATGCTGTTCGCGGCGCTGATCGGCGGCCACCTGCTGGGCGAGGGCGACCGCGCGGCGCGCATCCTCGGTGCCCTGTGCATCGCGGCCGGCGTGACCGCACTGGCCCTGGGCTGAGGCGCATGAGCGACGCCGTGGGCTTCCAGCTGCTGGGCTGCGACTTCAGCAGCGCACCGAGCCGGCGCAAACCCATCACGTTGGCCGTGGGGCGGGCCGACCGCGGCCGCGTGGTGCTCGACGGCGTCGAGCACTTCGAGACCCTCGACGCCTGGAGCCAGCGTCTGGCAGCACCCGGGCGCTGGGTGGGCGGCTTCGATCTGCCGTTCGGCCTGCCGCGCGAACTGATCACCACGCTGGGCTGGCCGACCGATTGGGCGGCCTGCATGGCGCACTACGAGGGCCTGAGCCGCGAGGCGATCCGCGAGGCCTTCGCCGCTTTCTGCGATGCGCGGCCGGTGGGCGGCAAGTTCGCGCACCGCGCCACCGACGGGCCGGCCGGCTCCAGCCCGAGCATGAAATGGGTCAACCCGCCGGTGGCCTTCATGCTGCACGCGGGCGTGCCGCGCCTGATCGCCGCCGGGGTCACCCTGCCGGGTCTGCACGAGGGCGACGGCAACCGCGTGGGGCTGGAGGCCTACCCGGGTCTGCTCGCGCGCAGCGTGCTGGGCACGGTCTCGTACAAGAGCGACGACAAGGCCAAGCAGACACCCGAGCGCCTGATCGCGCGCAAAACGCTCATCAACGCGCTGGAGAACGGCCAGGCCCCGCTGCTGCAGGCCGTGGGCCTGCGCCTGCGGCTCACGCATGCCCAGCGCGACGCACTGGCCGACGACGCGAGCGGCGACCGTCTGGACGCCGTGCTCTGCCTGCTGCAGGCGGCCTGGGCCGAGCAGCAGCACCGCGCCGGCGTGCCGCGCTGGGGGCTGCCGGTGTTCGACCCGCTCGAAGGCTGGATCGTCACCGCCTGAAGGGGCATGTACCCGCGCGACAGCGCGGGATTTCGACCCTGTCTAGAATCCGTCGGGTCCGGCCCCGTGCCGGACACAAGCGTTCTCAGGGCGGGGTGAAACTCCCCACCGGCGGTGATGGCGGCGTGGCAACACGACCGCACGAGTGCCGCGAGCGCCCACGCGCCGGCCCGCCCGGCGCATGGGGTCAGCAGACCCGGTGAGATCCCGGGACCGACGGTCACAGTCCGGATGAAAGAGAGCGCGAGCCAGGCACTCCCGTGCGCGCCTTGCGCGCGCGGTGGTGCGTGCGCTTGTGCGCCCTGATTTGTTGGCCCCTCCTTTTCTGAGGACACCATGAATCAGACCGAGTCTTCCCACCACCTCCACCTGCCTGCCGGCCTGCGCTTCGCGTTCGTCGAGGCGTCCTGGCACGCCGACATCGTGCACCAGGCGCGCGATGCCTTCTTCGCCGAAATGGCGCAGGGCGGCTTCGGCGCCGACGCCATCGACGTGTTCGACGTGCCCGGCGCCTTCGAGATCCCGCTGCACGCCCAGCGCCTGGCCCGGTCCGGCCGCTACGCCGCCGTCGTCGGCAGCGCACTGGTGGTCGACGGCGGCATCTACCGCCACGACTTCGTTTCGCAGACCGTGGTGCAGGCGCTCATGGACGTGCAGCTCGACACCGGCGTGCCGATGATCTCGGCCGTGCTCACGCCGCACCACTTCCACGAACACGCCGAGCACCGCAAGTACTTCCTGCGTCATTTCGCCGTCAAGGGCACCGAGGCCGCGCAGGCCTGCCTGCAGACCGTGGCCGGCCTGCGCCGCCTGGACGCGCTGCTGAGCCCGACCGCCGTCGCCGGCTGAGCCTGGCGCCTTGAGCGCGCGGGGGCGATGGGGTACAACCGCCGTTCACCATGTCGCTCCAACGCCTGCCGTCGCCCGCCTTGCGCCCTTTCGTGGTGCAGGTCTGGGCGAGCGACGACCCGGGCGGCGCGCGCTACGACACCCCGTGGCGCGAGCACGCCTTGCCCTCCGGGGCCATGCACCTGGTCATCCGGCTGTCCGACCACCCGCTGCGCATCGCCGACGCCGGGAGCGGGCAGGGTGCGCAGCCGGTGGCTTCGGCGCTGGTGGGTGGCATGCGCTCGCGGTTCTACCTGCGGGAGCTGCAGGCCCCGTCCTGTTCCGTGGGTGCGGTGTTGCGGCCTGGTGCGGCCGAATGCCTGTTCGGCGGGGTGACAGCCGACGAGCTGGCCGAGCGCCACACCCCGCTGGACGCCCTCTGGGGTGCGGCGGCGCACCGGCTGCGCGAGCGGCTGTTGGCCCTGCGCACGCCGCAAGACCGGTTGGCCGTGTTCGAGGCCGCGCTCGCGGCGCGCCTGCCCCACGTGCACGGCCTGCATCCCGCTGTGGCCGGCGCGCTGGCGCAGTTCCAGGGTGGGGTGTCGGTGGCGACCGCGGTGCGTGACAGCGGTTTCAGCCACCGCCGTTTCCTGGCGCTGTTCCGGCAGGGCGTGGGCCTGGCACCCAAGACCTACCTGCGCGTGCTGCGTTTCCAGCGGGTGTTGCCGATCCTGCGCTTGGAGCCTGCGTTGCCCCTGGCGGCGCTTGCCGCGGACCTGGGTTACAGCGACCAGTCGCATTTCAACCGCGAGTTCCTGGCCTTCAGCGGCGTCACGCCGCTCGCTTACCGTGTGCGCATGGGGGCCGACACGAACCACCTGCCGATGGGTGGCGGCTGAGGTCAATTTTTTTCTATACGGCCGCGTGAGGCCCGCGGAAGATGCGGTCCCTGTCCCTTCCTGTCCAGCGAGGTGAAGCCATGAAGATCGAAGAAGTGTTCGCCTACCTTTGCGTATCCGACGCGAAGGCCGCCATCGCGTTCTACGGGAACGCCTTCGGCGCCACCGAGAAGTTCCGCCTCACCGAACCGAGTGGCCGCGTTGGCCACGCCGAGATGGCCTTCGGCCCGATGACCGTCATGCTCAGCGACGAGTACCCGGAGTACGGCATCCGATCGGCCACGGCCATCGGCGCCACGCCGGTGTCCATCCACCTGCACGTGGACAACGCCGACCGCATGATCGAGCAGGCCCTGAAGGCCGGGGCCACGCTGGAGCGCGAGGCGCAGGACGCGTTCTATGGCGAACGCTCCGGCGTGGTGCGCGACCCCTTTGGCCATCGCTGGCTGATCGGCCACGCCATCGAGGACGTGTCCACGGACGAGATGCAGCGCCGCTACACGGCGCTGATGAACACCGACGACACGGCGCGAGATTGAAACCGGGCGGCCTCGACACCGCCCCGCAAGGCGGGCACCATGCGCGGGTTCCATCCACGCCAAGCCCACCATGAACCCGTTGCCGCACCTTGCCGCTGTCTTTTGTCTGCTGATGGCCTCTGTCGGCCTGTTCGCCGGTTGCGCCGCCAGCGATTCCGTCCGCCCGGCCTCGGCCCAGCGCGGCGAAGATGGGCTCTTTCGCAATGCGCCCGACCCGAGCACCCGGCCCACCGAGGGCGCCTGGAAGATCTGGAGCCGCTTCCTGTTCGAGACCCCGGTGGGCGCCGTCCCGCTGGACCCGATCCCCGTGCGCCGCCTGGACCGGGCCACGCTCGACGCGCTGGACCCGGTGGCCAACCACATCGTGCGCCTGGGCCATTCGTCGCACCTGCTCAAGTTGCAGGGCCGCTACTGGCTGATCGATCCGGTGTTCAGCGAGCGAGCGTCTCCGGTGCAGTGGCTCGGCCCGAAGCGGTTCCACGCGCCGCCGCTGTCGCTGGACGAGTTGCCGCCGATCGACGGGTTGATCCTCTCGCACGACCACTACGACCACCTGGATCAGGCCACCATCGAGGCCCTGCGCGAGCGCGTGCAACGCTACTTCGTGCCGCTGGGTGTGCGCGAGCGCCTGCAGGGCATGGGCGTGGACCCCCAGCGCGTGCAGGAATTCGACTGGTGGCAGGAGACCCGGCACGCGGGCGTGCAACTCACCGCCACACCGGCCCACCACTTCTCGGGGCGCACGCTCTGGGACCGCAACAGCACGCTGTGGGCCTCGTGGTTCATCCAGAGTGGCCAGGAGCGCATCTTCTTCAGCGGCGACTCGGGCTACTTCGCGGGCTTCAAGGCGATTGCCGAGCGCCTGGGCCCCATCGACATCGCCCTGCTGGAGAACGGTGCCTACGACAGCTACTGGCCCTCCGCCCACATGTCGCCCGAAGAAACCGTGCAGGCGTTCAAGGACTTGCGGGCGAAGCAGCTGTACCTGGTGCACAACAGCACCTTCAACCTGGGTTTTCACACTTGGCACGACCCCATGGACCGCGTGGCCGATATCGCCGAACGCGAAGGCCTGCCTCTGGCCACGCCGGAGATCGGCGAGGTGCTGACGCTGGGCCGTCCGCGCCAGAACCAGCGCTGGTGGAAAGGCCTGCGCTGACGTGTCCGCCCCCATCGAGCGCCCGAGCCGGTAAGCTGTCCTCCGTGTTTCAGGAGGACTCCCATGTACCCTTGGCTCTTTCTGTGGGCGCCGCAGCTGCAGCTGCCCTTCAGCGGCGATGTGGCGCAACGCATCGAACCGCGCACCCAGTGGTTTTTTGACGGCATCGACACCGCCTCGGGTGATCCGGTGATCGAACGCAAGGCCTTCGAGGTGGCGACCTACGGGCGTCAGCTCGGGTTGATCACCGAGCTGCTGCTCGACATGGCGGCTCAGACCCCGCCGCGCACCCCGGCCGGCCGCCAGGCGCGCCAGCGGCTGCAGAAGATTCAGGCCGAGATCGAGCGCATCAAGACCGAGGATGCGGCGGCCCAGGTGGCGATGGTGGAGGCCGGCCTGCGCCGCCTCAGGACCCGCCACCGGCCCGAGTACGAAGCCCTGCGCGCGCGCCTGCAGCAGGCCCTGGACGCGCCTTGAACCTGACCGACATGGGCGCGTTGCCGCTCACCCTGCTGGCCTCGCTGGCCGTGGCCATCGTGCTGCTGGTCGTGCGCGTGCTCGTGATGCAACGGGTGCAGCAGCGCCGCCAGCGCGAGAACCGCCAGGAAACCGAGCGCTTGAAATCACTGGTGGCGGCGTACCGCGCGCTGGCGGGGTCGTTCTCGCCGGCCACGGTCGAGCACGCGACGCAGATGGAGGAAACGCTGGCCGAGATCGTGCTGTTCGGCTCGCTGCCTCAGGTCGAATTGGCGGCGGCCTGCGCCACCGCGCTCAAGCGCGGCGAATCGCCCGACTTCCAGCCCCTGGTCGAAGCCTTGCGGTCCGACCTGCGCCGCCAGCTCGGGCTCGAGCCCATCCCGATCACCCTGCTGTTGCCGACCTCGGGGCCGGGCCGCGCAGCACCTCGCGGGCGGGGCGACGGTGAAGGGGGCGGCGGC
>NZ_JBWKZH010000051.1:0-41737 GCF_059424305.1 Hydrogenophaga sp. GW456-12-10-14-TSB4
CCCCCGCGTAACCCACCCCACCAGGAGACAACAATGAAATTCAAACAACTGCTCACACTCACCGCCCTGGCCACCGCCGTCTGTGGCGCCAGCGCCGCCAGCTTCACCCTGCGCATGGGCGGCGGCCACCCCACCGGACTGACCTACGTGGGCGTCTACGACACCTATTTCGCCACCGAAGTGGGCAAGCGCGTGAAGGAAAAGACGGGGCACGACATCCGCTTCATCAAGGCCTGGGGCGGCAGTGTCGCCAAAGTCGACGGCGTGATCGAGGCCGTGCAGAAAGGCACGCTGGACATCGGACTGTCGCCCATCGGTTTCGAGCAATCGCGCGCCGGCCTGCTGAACTACAGCGCCTATGTGCCCTTCACCTCGCCCGACCCGGTGCTGCAGCAGAAGGTGTCCAACCGCATGATCAAGGAAGTGCCGGCCCTGCAGGCCAGCATGAAGCCTTACAACAGCCACGTGCTGGGCGCCATGACCTCGGAAGCCTATGGCGTGACGACCAAATTTGACTGGAACAGCGTGGCCGAGCTCAAGGGCAAGCGCATTGCGCTGGCGGGCACCAACGCACCGCTGTTCATCCCACTGGGCGCGGTGCCCGTCACGCTGGGCATTGGCGAGCACTACCAGGCGATCCAGAACGGCCTGGCTGATGGCAGTCTGTTCTACATCTCCGGCCTGGAAGCCTTCAAGCTGCAAGAAGTCGCCAAGGTGTTCAACAAGACAGGCTTCGGCTCGCTGAGCACGCTGGTGGCCTTCATGAACCTGGACACGCGCGCCAAGCTGCCCAAGGAAGTGGTCGCCATCATCGACGAGGTGGCCGAGGAATCGGCCATGCGCGTGGCCGAGATCAGCAAACAGCGCGACATCGAGGTCGAGACGCGGGCCAAAGCCGCGGGCGTCAAGGTCAACACCCTGCCCGATGCCGAGAAAAAGCGCTGGGCCGAGTCGCTCAAGGACCTGCCGGGCAAGGCGGCCAAGGAACTCGACGGCAAGGGCCAGCCCGCCACCGAGGTGCTCAAGACGTACATCCGCTTCATGAACGAAGCGGGCTACAAGTTCCCGATCGACTACCCGCTCTGAGCCACCGCACCCGCTGACCGGTGACGAACACCGCATCCAGCCGGACCACGCGCTCATGGCTGATCTGGCTCACCGCCATCGCCTGCCTGCCGCCGCTGGGGCTCAACGTGCTGGTGCCGCTCGACGCGGCCCTGCGCGACGCCTTGCAGCTCACGGCGCTGCAGGGGCAGGCGACGATCGCGCTTTATGTGCTGGGACTGGCCGTCGGTCAGCCGCTGGCCGGGGTGAGCGCCGACCGCTGGGGGCGCCGCCGCACGCTGCTGGCCGGTCTCTTGCTGGCGCTTCTCGGCAGCGTGGCCGCGGCCATGGCACCGGCGGCCGGCCCGCTCCTGTGGGGACGCGCGCTCACCGGACTGGGACTGAGCGTGGTGCTGGTGGTACCTCGGGCAACGCTGCGCGATCTGTGCGGCGGCATGGCGCTGCAGCGCGGCATGGCCATCATCTCGGTGGCCTTCGCGCTCACGCCGGCCCTGGCGCCCTTGTTGGGCTGGGGCCTGCTGGCCTGGGGCGGCGGCTGGCGCGTGGCGCTGGGCGCCGTGCCGGTGCTGATCGCGCTGGGCACGGTGCTGGCCTTGTGGCGCCACACGGAGACGCGCCCCACCAGCACCACCCAGCCCGACTGGGACACCCTGGGCGTCCTCTGGCGCCACCGCGTGCCCCGCTGGGTGGCGCTGGGTTTCGCCGCGATCAGTTCGGTGTTCTTCCTGCTGATCGCACAGGGCCCCGCCGCACTGCGCGAGTCCGTGGGGCTGGACGGGCGCGAGATCGCCTGGGTGCTGGGAGGGACCTACCTGGGTTTCCTGGCCGGCAGCCTCTGGGCCATGCGGCAGTCTCGCCATTGGAGCGGTCTGGCGTTGAGCACCTGGGGGGGCGGCCTGTCGGCACTGGGGGTTGCGGCCATCCTTGCGTGCGCCTGGTGGCCCTCGACGCTGACCTGGATCGTCGGCATGCTGATCTACTCGGCCGGCCACGGGGTGATCTTTCCATCGGCGCTGAGCGTGGTGATGCAGGCCATGCCCACGCGCGCCGGCATGGCCGCGGCCTTGACCGGCATGCTGCAAATGGCGGTCGGTGCCGTGGTCAGTGGCGGTGCGGCGCTGCTGCCCGGCACGGCCACACAACGAACGGCCGCGGTGGCCGTGGTGATGGTCGGTTCGGGCGTGCTCGCCCTGGTCGCCGCCCACCGCCAACGCGCCGCAGCGGGCCTTGAAAACAATGCGTGAAGCTGAATAGGAGATTCGATGAAAACCTGGACCGATCGGGCCCTGCTGGGGCTACATGTGGCGGGCGCAGTTGTGCTGGTCATCCTGACGCTGGTGATCTGCTACGACGTGGCGGGCCGGCTGCTTTTCAACAAACCCTTCGCAGGCACCGCCGAGCTGGCGGCCGTGGGACTGGTGCTGCTGACTTTCATGCAGGCACCTTACGTCATCCGCGAACGCAAGCTGCTGCGCGTCACCTTCTTCCTGGACCGCATGCCGCCCGCGGTGCGCAGCCAGTTCAACGCCTTCACCTACCTGCTGGGCGCAGCGTTCTTCATCGCCATCGTGATCGCCTCCTGGGAGCCTTCGCTGGCGGGCTGGAACAGCGGTGAATTCTTCGGTAACGACGCCTTCCGCATCCCCGCCTGGCCGCTGCGCTTCGGCTCCATCGTGTTGTGGGTGGTGGCCGCACTGGTGTGCATCGGCTTCGTCGCCGAGGGCGTGCGTGGCCGCATGGGCCAGCGCGAAGAAGAACAACTGCCGGAATAGGAATTCCAACATGTCATTCGAAATGTGGAGCGGCCTGATCGCGCTGCTCGTCCTCGTCGTGGTGGGTGTGCCCATCGTCTTCGCCTTTGCTGCGGCGGCCTCGCTGGGCCTGTATTTCGCGCTCGGCGGCATCGACCCCGTGATCAACCTGCTGCAACAGTCGGCGCTCTCGGGGATCAAGGAATACAACTTCGTCGTCATTCCCTGCTTTACCGTGATGGGCATGCTGATCGCGCACTGCGGCGCGGCCAGCGACCTGTTCAACGTGGTCAACCGGGGACTGCGCGGCGTACCGGGGCGACTGGCGGTGGCCACCGTCGGCGGCAACGCGGTGTTCGCCGCCGTGACCGGTGTGGGCGTGGCCGCCGCCGCCGCCTTCAGCCATGTGGCCTATCCGGCCATGCGCGAAGCCCGCTACAGCCGCAGCTTCGCCACCGGCTGCATCGCCGGCAGTTCCGTGCTGGGCCTGCTGATCCCGCCCTCCGTGTTCATGATCGTCTGGGCCATCCTCACCGAGCAGTCGGTCGGCAAGCTGTTCGCGGCCGGCGTGTTCCCTGGTCTGCTCCTGGCCTTTCTGTACGCGGTGTATTGCATGGTGTACGCCAAGGTCAAACCGTCGGTCGCACCGGAGTTGACCAACGAGGAGCGCGTATCGCTCACGCGCACCCAGATCGGCGGATCGATCGGCGTGGGCCTGCTGATCGCGGTGACGCTGGGCGGCATCTGGTTCGGCTTCTTCACGCCCACGGAGGGCAGCGCGATCGGCCTGGTCGGCTCGGCCATCCTGGCCTGGGCCAAGGGCATGCGCTGGCGCGGGGTGTTCAACGCCTTCGTCGAGGCCGGCCGCACCGTCACACCCATCATGCTGTTGCTGCTGACGGCCACGATCTACAGCAAGCTGATTGCCCTCAATGGCATTCCGCAGGAAGTCCAGGCTCTGCTGGAATCCATGGGCCTGGGCACCGGCGGCACGCTGCTGTTCATGGTCGCGGTGTGGTTCATCCTGGGGGCGATGATCGACAGCATCTCCATCATGCTGCTCACGGTGCCGATCTTCTGGCCGGTGGCGATGGCGCTCGGCATCGACCCGATCGTGTTTGCGCTGATCGGCATCCTGGTGATCGAAGCCGGCGTGCTCACGCCCCCCTTCGGCATCGGTGTGTTCGTGGTGAAGGCGGCCATTCCGGACCGCAACATCACGGTCAGCGAGATCTTCAAGGGCTCGGTGCCGTACTGGGTGCTGATCCTCTTCCTGGCCTGGCTGATCTACGTCTGGCCGGCGCTGGCCACCTGGCTGCCGTCGCACATCTGAGCGAACGACGCAGCGCGCTCAGAGCGCGCTGCGTTGCTTGAGCGACAGCACCGACAGACCGGCGGCGATGAAGGTCAGGCCCGCGCCCACGTTCACGCCCCGCACCACCCTCGGCCGTGCCTGCAGCCAGCCCGCGAGACGGGACGCGAAGGCGCCCATGAGCGTGAAGATCAGCGCCGTCATCAGTGCGAAGATCGCGCCGTAGACCAGCATCTGCACCGCCACCGAACCGCGCCCCGCGCTCACGAACTGCGGCAGAAAGGCCAGCACGAACAGGCCCGGCTTGGGGTTGAGCACGTTGGACAGCACGCCGGTGAGCAGGACCTTGCGCAGCGGCACCCGCGCCGACGGCTGGAACGAGATCAGGTCGCCCGCGACCAGCGCCTTGTAGCCCAGCCACAGCAGGTACAGCGCGCCCACCACTTTCACCACCCAGAACGCCTCGGGCGAGCCCTGGATGATCAGCGACAGACCGAAGGTGGCGGCCAGCGTGTGGAACAGGATGCCCAGCCCTGCGCCCAGGGCCGAGAGCGCAGCGGCCAGCGGCCCCTGGCTCAGGCCCCGGCCAATGGCCAGGATGTTGTCGGGCCCGGGCGAGACCACCACCAGGGCGCAGGCGGCCACGTAGGCCAGCAGGATCTCCGTCGGGAACATGGGGACCTCCCTCGTTCAGTGCTTGAAGTCGTACTCGATCGTCAAGGGCGCGTGGTCGGAAAACTTCTCGCCCTTGTAGATGGCTTCGCTGCGCGCCAGCTCGGCCAGTGCGGGGGTGGCCAGGTGGTAGTCCAGTCGCCACCCCACGTTGTTCGCGTAGGCCTGGCCCCGGTTGCTCCACCACGTGTAGCAGGCGTCGGTGGTGTCGGGCTGCAGCCGGCGGTAGACGTCCACCAGACCGGCCTCGTCGAGCAGCTTGGTCATCCAGGCGCGTTCCTCGGGCAGGAAACCGCTGTTCTTCTGGTTGCTGCGCCAGTTCTTCAGGTCTTTCTGCTGATGCGCGATGTTCACGTCGCCGCACAGGATGAACTCGCGCCCGCCCTTGAGCGCCTGCAGGTGGGGGTAGAAGCCATCGAGAAAGCGGTACTTCGCTTCCTGCCGCTCGGGGCCGGACGAGCCGCTGGGGAAGTAGACGCTGAGGATGGACAGCTTGCGCTGGGGCGTGTCGAAGCGCAGCTCGGTGAAGCGGCCTTCGGCATCGAACTCGGGCGAACCATAGCCGATGATCACGTCGCTGGGTTCGTGGCGGGTGTAGACCGCCGTGCCCGAGTAACCTTTTTTCTGGGCGTAATGGAAATGCCCCTTGAGACCGGCGATTTCTTCAAAGCGGCCGCTCACATCGGCGGCCTGGGCCTTGACCTCCTGCACGCAAATACAATCGGGCCGGTGCGCGGCGAGCCATTTCTCCAGCCCCTTGGTGGTGGCGGAACGGATGCCGTTGAGGTTGAGGCTGGTCAGTTTGAACAAGGATCTCTCCATGGTGTTGGATACAGGCGCGGCGAAGGCCGGCGCACCAGAGGCTGCGCTCGCGCAGGAATTCGTGCAGTTCTGCGTGGATGCCGGCGTGTTGCGCTTTGGTGAATTCAAGACCAAGGCCGGCCGCATGAGCCCCTACTTCTTCAACGCCGGTCTGTTCGACGACGGCGCCAAGCTGGGCCGGCTCGCACAATTCTATGCAAAAGCCCTGGTGGCCAGCGGCATCGAATTCGACATGATCTTCGGCCCGGCCTACAAGGGCATTCCGCTGGGCGCGGCGGTCTCCATCGAGCTCGCGCGGCTGGGCCGCAACGTGCCCTTCGCCTACAACCGCAAGGAAGCCAAGGACCATGGCGAAGGCGGCACCCTGGTCGGCGCCCCGCTCAAGGGCCGCGTGCTGATCGTGGACGACGTGATGTCCGCCGGCACCGCCGCGCGCGAATCCATCGCGCTGATCCGCGCAGCCGGCGCCACCCCGCACGCCATCGCGATCGCGCTGGACCGCCAGGAGAAGGCCACCGAGGTGGCGGCCGACGGGCAGGTGCGCGACGTGGACCACAGCGCCGTGCAATATGTCCAGCGCGAGCTGGGCATGCAGGTCTGCACGATTGCGAGGCTGGCCGATTTGCTGCACTATCTGACCGCCCGCGCCGGCGGCGAGTTCGATTCGCACCGCGAACGCGTCCTGGCCTACCGACAACGCTACGGCGTCGCCTGACCCTGCTCCCAAGATGACCCTGCACCGCCCCCTGCTTTCCGTTCTGTCCGCCCGACTTTGGATCGCCGGTGGCGCCTTGCTGGCGGGCACGGTGCACGCGCAGAGCGGCATGTACACCTGCGTGGACGCCAAGGGCAACCGCATCGTGCGCGACCGCCCCATCGTCGAATGCCTGGACCGCGAACAGAACCAGCTGGGCAACAGCGGCACCGTTCGCAAGACCCTGCCCCCCAGCTACACCGCCGACGAGCGCGCCCGGCTCGACGCCCAGCGCAAGGTGGAAGAGGAACAGCGCGCCCGCGTGCTGGAAGAGCGGCGGCGCGAGCGCGCCCTGATGACCCGCTACCCCAACCAGGGCGTGCACGACAAGGAGCGCGCGGACGCGCTGGCCCAGATCGACGAAGTGATCGGCGCGGTGAACAAGCGCGAGCTGGCGCTGGTGGCGCAGCGCAAGGACATCAATATCGAGCTGGAGTTCTACCAGAACGACGTCAACAAGGCCCCCAACTGGCTCAAGCGCAAGGTCGAGGACAACGAGAAGCAGATGGTGGTGCAGAAGCGCTTCCTGGACGAACAGGCCCAGGAAAAACAGCGCATCAACGCCCGCTTCGACGAAGAGCTGGCCAAACTGCGCCAGCTCTGGACCGCCGCGGGCGGCAGCCGCACCGGCGTCAGCGCAGCGCCCGCCGGGCGCTGACCGGCATCAACCGAGTTTCTGGCGCAGCAGGTCGTTGACCTGTTGCGGGTTGGCCTTGCCCTTGCTCGCCTTCATGGCCTGACCCACCAGCGCGTTGAAGGCCTTGTCCTTGCCGGCGCGGAACTGCTCCACCATCTCGGCGTTGGCGGCCATCACCTCGTCGATGATCTTCTCCAGCGCGCCGCTGTCGTTCATCTGCTTGAGGCCCTTGGCTTCGATGACGGCGTCGACCTCGTGGCCCTCGCCGGTCCACAGGGCGTCGAAGACCTGCTTGGCGGCGTTGTTCGACACCGTGCCGTCCGCGATGCGCCCGATCAGCGCCGCGAGCTGGGTAGCGCTCACCGGTGCGCCGGCGATGTCGCCTTCCTCTGTGTTGAGCCGGCGCGAGACCTCGCCCATGATCCAGTTGCTCACCAGTTTGGCCTGGCCGCTGGCCTGCGCCGCCGTCTCGAAATAGGCGGCCATCGCCGGGCTTTGCGTGAGCGTGGTGGCGTCGTATTCGGGCAGGCCATAGTCGCGCACCAGGCGCTCGGCCATGGCGCGTGGCAACTCAGGCATGGCCGCTTTCACGCGCTCCACCCAGTCGCGCGCGATCACCAGCGGCGGCAGGTCGGGGTCGGGGAAGTAGCGGTAGTCGGCCGCGTCTTCCTTGGTGCGCATGGCGCGCGTCTCGCCGGTGTCGGGGTCGAACAGCACGGTGGCCTGCTGGATCGCGTGGCCGTCCTCGATCTGCTCGATCTGCCAGCGCACCTCGTAGTCGATCGCCTGCTGCATGAACTTGAAGCTGTTCAGGTTCTTGATTTCGCGGCGCGTGCCCAGCGGTGCGCCGGGCTTGCGCACCGAGACGTTGGCGTCGCAGCGGAACGAGCCTTCCTGCATGTTGCCGTCGCAGATGCCGATCCAGGTGACGATCTTGTGCAGCTCCTTGGCATAGGCCACGGCCTCGGCGCTGGAGCGGATGTCGGGCTCGGTCACGATCTCCAGCAGCGGCGTGCCGGCGCGGTTGAGGTCGATGCCGCTCTGGCCGATGAAGTCCTCGTGCAGGCTCTTGCCCGCGTCTTCTTCCAGGTGGGCGCGCACCAGCCGCACGGTCTTCTTCTCGTCGCCGAGGAAGAACGAGACCTCGCCGCCTTGCACCACCGGGATCTCGAACTGGCTGATCTGATAGCCCTTGGGCAGGTCGGGGTAGAAGTAGTTCTTGCGCGCGAACACGCTCTGTTCGGCGATGTGCGAACCGAGCGCCAGGCCCAGGCGGATGGCGAGCTCCACCGCCGCCTTGTTCATCACCGGCAGCGTGCCGGGCAGGGCCAGATCCACCGCGCAGGCCTGCGTGTTGGGCTCGGCACCGAAGGCCGTGGAGGCGCGGCTGAAGATCTTGGATTGCGTGGCGAGCTGGGCGTGGGTCTCGAAACCGATCACCACCTCGTAGCCGCCGACCAGAAGGGATTTGCTGGAACTCATGTCAATAGCCTTGCGGAGCGCGGGTGTGCCAGTCGGTGGCCTGCTGGAAGGCGTGCGCGGCCTGCAGCAGCGGACCTTCCTGAAAGTAGTTGCCCACGAGCTGCAGGCCCACGGGCAGACCGCCCGCGCCGAAACCGGCCGGCACGCTCATGCCGGGCAGGCCGGCGAGGCTGGTGGAGAGGGTGTAGATATCGGCCAGGTAGTTGGCCACCGGGTCGTTGCTCTTCTCGCCCAGCTTCCAGGCCACGGTGGGGGCCACCGGGCCGGCGATCAGGTCGCACTGCGCGAACGCGGCCTGGAAGTCCTGCGCGATCAGGCGGCGGATCTTCTGCGCCTGCAGGTAGTAGGCGTCGTAGTAGCCGTGGCTGAGCACATAGGTGCCGATCATGATGCGGCGCTGCACCTCGGGCCCGAAGCCTTCGCTGCGCGACTTCTTGTACATGTCGATCAGGTCGTCGTACTTCGCGGCGCGGTGGCCGAACTTCACGCCGTCGAAACGGCTGAGGTTGGAACTGGCCTCGGCCGGCGCAATGATGTAGTAAACCGGGATGGAGAGCTCGGTGCGCGGCAGGGACACATCGACCAGGGTGGCGCCCAGTTTTTCATATTCCGCCAGCGCGGCGCGCACGGTGGCGACCACGTCGGGCGCGCAACCTTCGCCGAAGAACTCCTTCGGCAAACCGATGCGCAGACCCTTGAGCGGTTGGGCCGCGGTGGCGCCTTCGCGCGGCCGGCCCAGCAGCACCGAGTAGTCCTCGGCGGGGTGGTCCAGGCTGGTGGAATCGCGGTCGAGGTCGGGGCCGGCCATGGCGCTGAGCAGCACGGCACAGTCGGCGGCGCTGCGTGCCATCGGGCCGGCCTGGTCCAGGCTGGAGGCGAAGGCCACCATGCCGTAACGCGAGCAGCGGCCGTAGGTGGGCTTGATGCCGGTGACGCCGCAGAAACTGGCCGGCTGACGGATCGAGCCGCCGGTGTCGGTGCCGGTCACGGCGGGCGCCAGGCGCGCGGCCACGGCCACGGCCGAGCCACCCGACGAACCGCCCGGCACGCGCGTGGTGTCCCAGGGGTTGCGCACGGCACCGAAGGCCGAGTTCTCGTTGCTGCCGCCCATGGCGAACTCGTCGCAGTTGAGCTTGCCCAGCGTCACCGCGCCCTGCGCGGCCAGGCGCTGCACCACGGTCGCGTCGAACGGGCTCTGGTACGCCTCCAGCATCTTCGAGCCGGCGGTGGTGACGAAGTCCTTGGTGACGAAGATGTCCTTGTGCGCCAGCGGCACGCCCAGCAAGGGTGAGCGCTCACCTGCGGCGATGCGTGCATCGGCCGCCCGGGCCTGGGCCAGCGTCGCGTCCTCGTTGACGGCGAGGTAGGCACCCAGGGCACTGTGCTGCTTGGCACGCGCCAGCAGGTGCTGCGCGGCCTCGACGCTGCTGGTTTTCTTGTCGGCGATGGCGCTGGCGAGCTCGCCCACGCCCAGGGTATGCAGCTCGTTCATTCGATCACCTTGGGCACGAGGAACAGGCCGCGCTCGACCGCCGGGGCGCTCTTCTGGTTGGCTTCGCGCTGGTCGGGTTCGCTCACCACGTCCGGGCGCAGGCGCAGCGACACATGGTCGATCACCGCCGTGGGATGGGCCAGCGGTTCCACGCCGGTGGTGTCCACCGCGTTCATCTGTTCGACGATGTCGAAGAAGCCGTTGAGCTGGGAGAGCATGGTCTCGCTCTGGGCGCCGGAGAGCTCCAGGCGCGCGAGGTTGGCGATGCGCCCGATGTCGGACTGGGTCAGGGACATGACAAAAAGAGGGTTGCGGATGGGGAGGAGAGGCACCGTTTGCGGGTTTTCCGCCCTGAAACGGCTTGTAACTGGACAAAATGCGCCCTGTTTGCACGCAGTTACACACAGGGGATACGGTATTATCCAAGGTTTAACGGCAGCGCCCGTGCCGTTGCGGTTTTCGCGTTGAAATCAACCACTTAGCACCGATGCCCGGCCAACGACCCGGCCCCATACCCGGCGACGAGCGCGCGCAGCCGCGCCCGTGCCCCACAGGACCCATGCACCATGTTTGAAGCTTTCCGTCGGCAGTTTTCGACCGACCTGGCCATCGACCTCGGCACCGCCAACACCCTCATCTACGTTCGCAACAAGGGCATCGTGCTCGACGAACCCTCCGTGGTGTCGATCCGCCACGAAGGCGGCCCCCAGGGCAAGAAGACCATCCAGGCGGTCGGCCACGAAGCCAAGGCCATGCTGGGCAAGGTGCCCGGCAACATCGAAGCCATCCGCCCCATGAAGGACGGTGTGATCGCCGACTTCACCGTCACCGAGCAGATGCTCAAGCAGTTCATCAAGATGGTGCACCCGCGCTCGATGTTCAAGCCGAGCCCGCGCATCATCATCTGCGTGCCCTGCGGTTCCACCCAGGTCGAGCGCCGCGCCATCCGCGAATCCGCGCTGGGCGCCGGTGCTTCCGAGGTCTACCTGATCGAGGAACCCATGGCCGCGGCCATCGGCGCCGGCCTGCCGGTGTCGGACGCCTCCGGCTCCATGGTGGTCGACATCGGCGGCGGCACCACCGAAGTGGGCGTGATCAGCCTGGGCGGCATGGTCTACAAGGGCAGTGTGCGCGTGGGCGGTGACCGCTTCGACGACGCCATCATTGCCTACATCCGCCGCAACTACGGCATGCTGATCGGCGAACCCACCGCCGAAGCCATCAAGAAACAGATCGGCTCGGCCTTCCCCGGCAGCGAGGTCAAGGAAATGGAAGTCAAGGGCCGCAACCTCTCCGAGGGCGTGCCGCGCAGCTTCACCATCTCCAGCAACGAGATCCTCGAAGCCCTGACCGACCCGCTCAACAACATCGTCACCGCCGTGAAGATGGCGCTGGAACACACGCCCCCCGAGCTGGGCGCCGACATCGCCGAGCGCGGCATGATGCTCACCGGCGGCGGCGCGCTGCTGCGCGACCTCGACCGCCTGCTGGCCGAGGAAACCGGCCTGCCGGTGCTGGTCGCCGAAGAGCCCCTCACCTGCGTGGTGCGCGGTTGCGGCATGGCCCTGGAGCGCATGGAGCGCCTGGGCACCATCTTCACCAGCGAATAAGCCCCGGCCGCCCACCGGCGGCCCCTCCTTTCCTCCACCGACCAGAACCCTCCGAGCGCCATGCCACTGGGCACCCTGGACCGCACCCCGCCCCCGTTTTTCAAGCAGGGTCCGTCGGCCCTGTCCAAGCTGGTGGTGTTCAGCGCCCTGGCGCTGTTCCTGATGGTCGCCGACCTGCGCTTCCGGCTCACCGAGCCGGTGCGTGCCGTCGTGGCCGTGGTGCTCTACCCGGTGCAATGGGCGGTGCTGCAGCCGGTGCAGCTGGCCTCGATGGCCGGCGGTTACTTCACCTCGCTGCATGCCGCGCAGAAGAGCGAAGGCGAGGCCCTGCAGCGGCTGGCGGTGCAGGCCGAACGCAGCCTGCAGCTTGAACAGATCACCCTGGAGAACCAGCGCCTGCGCGAACTGCTGGCCATGCGCGAGCGCCTGGGCACCCAGGCCGTCGGCGCCCAGGTGCTGTACGACGCGGCCGACCCGTACTCGCGCAAGATCGTGATCGACCGGGGCCAGACGCACGGCATCGAGGCCGGCTCGCCGGTGGTCGATGAAAGCGGTGTGCTGGGCCAGGTCACGCGGGTCTATCCGCTGCTGTCCGAGGTGACGCTGCTGATCGACCGCGACCAGGCCATCCCCGTGCTCAACACCCGCACCGGCGTGCGCAGCGTGGCCTACGGCCAACCGTCCACCAGTGGCGACGGCCTGGAACTGCGCTACACCCTGGCCAGCGCCGACATCGCCGAAGGCGACCTGCTCTCCACCAGCGGGGTGGACGGCGTCTACCCGGCGGGCCTGCCGGTGGCGCGCGTGACCCTGGTCGAGCGCCAGGCCGAGTCCTCCTTCGCGCGCATCCAGTGCGAGCCCCTGGCCCGTGTGCAGGGCACGCTGCATGTGCTGGTGCTGGGCTCCATCGCGGCCGCCGTGCCGCCCTCGCCGCTGGCCGAGTCCGCCGACACCCCGCGCCCGGCCCGCGCCAACCGCCCCGGCGTCCGGAGCACCGCGCCATGATCATGCGTCCCGGCCAGCAGCTGCTGCTGCCCGCCAACCCTGGCTTCATCTGGTTCAGCCTGCTGGCCGCGCTGGTGTTCAACATGCTGTTGAACATGGGCCTGTTCGGCCGCGCCGCCTGGGTGCCCGACCTGCTCGCCGTGGTGCTGGTGTTCTGGAGCGTGCACCAGCCCCTGCGCATCGGTGTGGGCGTGGCCTTCGCTTTCGGCCTGGCCATGGATGTCCACCAGGGCGCCCTGCTCGGCCAGCACGCCCTGGCCTACACCGCGCTCGGTTTTCTGGGCATTTCCATGCACCGGCGACTGCTCTGGTTCAGCGTGCCCAACCAGGCCGTGCAGGTGCTGCCGCTGTTCGTCGCCGCGCACCTGCTCGAAATGCTGGCGCGCCTGGCCGGCGGCGGCAGCTTTCCGGGCCTGACGTACTTCCTCGCCCCCCTCATCGAGGCCGCGCTCTGGCCGGTGGTGAGCGTGCTGCTGCTGGCACCGCAGCGCCGCGCACCCAACCCCGACGACAACAGACCCCTGTAGTCAACATGACCGAGATCCGCAACGTCGAAGCCGATCTGGCGCAGTTCCGCACCCGGGCGCTGCTGATCGGCCTCACGGTGGTGTTCGTATTCGGCCTGATCGCCTCGCGCATGGTCTACCTGCAGGTGGTGCGCCACGAGGACCTGGCCGCGCAGGCCGAGAGCAACCGCACGGCCGTGCTGCCGGTGGTGCCCAACCGCGGCCAGATCCTGGACCGCAAGGGCCGCATCCTGGCCACCAACTACTCGGCCTACACGCTGGAGATCACCCCTTCGCGCGTGGAAGACATGGACGCCACCATCGCCGGCCTGAGCGAGCTGGTGGAGGTCACGCCACGCGACCAGCGGCGCTTTCGCAAACTGCTGGAAGAGTCGCACCGCTTCGACTCGCTGCCGCTGCGCACCCGCCTGACCGACGTGGAAGTCGCGCGCTTCACGGCGCAGCGCTACCGCTTCCCCGGCGTGGACGTGCGCGCACGCCTGCTGCGCCAGTACCCCAACGGTGAAGTGGCGAGCCACGTGATCGGCTACATCGGGCGCATCAACCAGCGCGAGACCGAGCTCATCGCCGACTGGCCCGAAGAAGACCAGGCCAACTACCGGGGCACGGAGTACATCGGCAAGCTCGGCGCGGAACAGAGCTACGAGCGCGAGCTGCACGGCATCACCGGCTTCCAGCGCGTGGAGACCTCGGCCGGCGGGCGCGCCGTGCGCTCGCTGGCCAACACCCCGGCCACGCCGGGCAACGCCGTGGTGCTGTCGATCGACATCCAGCTGCAGAAGCTGGTGGAAGACATGTTCGGCGAACGGCGCGGCGCGCTGGTGGCGATCGACCCGCGCTCGGGCGAGGTGCTGGCCTTCGTGAGCAAGCCCACCTTCGACCCCAACCTGTTCGTCGAGGGCATCGACGTGGAGAACTGGCGCGCGCTCAACGAGTCGATGGACAAGCCCTTGCTGAACCGGGCCCTGCGCGGCACCTATCCGCCCGGCTCCACCTACAAGCCCTTCATGGCGCTGGCCGCACTCGAAACCGGCTCCCGCAGCGCGAGCATGGTGATGAACGACCCCGGCTACTGGATGTTCGGCGGCCACCGCTTCCGCAGCCACGGCGACGGCCTGGGCGCGGTCGACATGCACCGCGCCATCGTCAAGTCCAGCAACACGTACTTCTACTCGCTGGCCAACGACATGGGCGTGGACGCCATGCACGACTTCATGAAGCCGCTGGGTTTCGGCCAGATCACCGGCATCGACCTCAAGGGCGAGGTGCGCGGCGTGCTGCCCAGCCAGGCCTGGAAGCGCAACACCTACAAGCGGCCCGAGCAGCAGCGCTGGTACGCCGGCGAGACCATCTCGCTGGGCATCGGCCAGGGCTACAACAACTTCACCATGCTGCAGATCGCGCACGCCATGGCGACGCTGGCCAACGGCGGCATCAAATACAAGCCGCACCTGACCATGGCGACCGAGAACGTGATCACGCGCGAGCGCGTGCCGCTGCCCGGCCCGCCGCCCGAGAACCTGGGCTTCAAGCCCGAGAACGTGCGCATCGTGCTCAACGCCATGCAGGCCGTGACCACCGAGGGCACCTCCACCCGCGTGTTCGCCGGCGCGGGCTACGCCAGCGGCGGCAAGACCGGCACGGCCCAGGCCGTGACCATCGGCCAGAAAGAGCGCTACGACGCGCGCCGGCTCGAAGAACACCAGCGCGACCACTCGCTCTACCTGGCCTTCGCGCCGGTCGACCAGCCGCGCGTGGCGCTGGCGGTGATCGTGGAAAACGCCGGCTTCGGTGCGGCGCACGCCGCGCCGATCGCGCGCCGCGTGTTCGACTACCTGCTGATGGACCAGTACCCCAACCCGCAGGACCTGGCCGCCGTGCGCGTGGGCCAGGCGGGCGCGCCCATCGGCACGCCGCTCAAGGCCAGCGAGCAGCCCTGGCCGCCGGCCTCCATGGCGCCCGCGCCCTGAGGCCGCGCTCAGGCCCTGGGGCACTCAGCCCCGGAGCCAGGCGTCGTAGGTGGTCTTGAGGATCAGCGCGCTCACCACGAAGATGAACACGATGCGCACGAAGCCGCTGCCGTGCTTCAGCGCCAGCCGCGTGCCCAGCAGGCTGCCGACCACGTTGGCGATGGCCATGGCCAGCACGAAATGCCACCAGACATGGCCCTTCCAGGCGAACAGCATCAGCGCCGCCAGGTTGGTGGCGGTGTTGAGCAGCTTGGCGCTGGCGCTGGCGTGCAGGAAGTCGTAGCCCAGCCAGCGAACGAACAGAAAGACGAAGAAGCTGCCCGTTCCGGGGCCGAAGAAGCCGTCATAGAAGCCGATGACGCCACCCAGCAGGCTGGCCGCCAGCATTTCCCGCCGGCCGCTGAAGCGTGGCGTGTGGTGCCGGCCCAGCTCCTTGCGCGCCAGGGTGTAGCCCAGCACCAGCAGCAACACCAGCGGCAAGGCACGCCGCAGGAAATCGGGCGAGATCACCGTGACCGTCCAGGCCCCGGCCATGGAGCCCGCAAACCCGACCGCCGCCGCCGGCAGCAGCGCGTGCCAGGGCATCTCGACCCGGCGGGCGTACTGCAGCGTGGCCGCCGCCGTGCCCCAGACCGAGGCGCCCTTGTTCACGCCGAACAGCGTGGCCGGGTGGGTGGTGGGAAACATCGCAAAGAGCGCCGGCACCAGGATGAGGCCGCCGCCGCCCACGATCGAATCGACAAAACCGGCGAACAGCGACGCCAGCGAGACCAGAATCAGTTCCATCCCCGGATTGTCGCCGGCCGCCACAGGCAAAAAAAAGGCCGACCCTTGTGGGGCCGGCCTTGGGAATCTGGCATCTCTTGGGGACGCTGAAACCGTTGTTCGAATTGGACTGGGTTGTCTCCTCGGTCCCCCGCGGTCACCAGCGCTGGGCGCTGTCGGCGAGTGCATGCACTGTAGCCGCTTGCACCACGGCTGTGCATTCGGGCTTTCCCTTGCTTTTTCGCCGTTTGGCACAGGAAATGCAACGGTCTGTTCGTCGTTGGAAGAGAACAATTCATGCACCAAAACCGCTATTTCGTTCGGCGGAGCTGGCTTCTGCCCGCCTTCCTTGGACCTTCGTTGGCGATGGCCCAGGCCCCGTCCACTGAAATCGTGACAAAAGTCACACTCGATTCGCCCGGGCTGGTCGCGGCCAATGCGATCCAGGGCGCCGACACCGCCTGGCTCATGGTGAGCACGGCGCTGGTGCTGCTCATGACACTGCCCGGCATCGCCCTCTTTTATGGCGGCATGGTGCGGCGCCAGAACGTCATCAACACCATGGCCAGCGTGGTCGGCATCGCCGCCGTGGTCAGCGTGCTGTGGTTCGCACTGGCCTATTCACTGGCCTTCACCCCCGGTGGTGCGCTGGGCGGCTTCATCGGCGGCGTCGGCCGCATGGGCTTTGCGGGCATGGAAGTCCTGGGGGCCACCGGCCAGGTGGCGGTGAGCCACATCGCCCAGCACGTGCCGGAATCGGTCTTCGCCATGTTCCAGCTCACCTTCGCCATCATCACCTGCGCGCTGGTGGTGGGCGCGCTGGTCGAGCGCATGCACTTCGGCGCGCTGCTGCTGTTTGCCGGCCTGTGGCTGCTGCTGGTGTACGCGCCGATCGCGCACTGGGTGTGGGAACCGGGCGGCTGGCTCGCGCAGCTGGGCGCGCTGGACTTCGCCGGAGGCGCCGTGGTGCACATCAATGCCGGGGCCGCCGCCCTGGTCTGCGCCTACGCCCTGGGCCCGCGCACAGGCTACGGGCGCGAACCCTTCGTGCCGTTCAACCTGGGCCTGACCATGGCGGGCACCGGGCTGCTGTGGGTGGGCTGGTTCGGCTTCAACGCCGGCTCGGCCCTGGCCGCCGACGGCCGCGCCGGCCTGGCCCTGCTGGTCACCCACGTGGCCGCCGCCTCGGGCGCGATCGCCTGGATGGGGGCCGAGTGGCTGGCGCGCAAGCGCGCCTCGCTGCTCGGTCTGTGCTCGGGCGTGGTCGCGGGGCTGGTGGCGATCACCCCGGCGGCCGGTTTCGTCACGCCGCGCGGCGCGCTGGCCATCGGCCTGGCGGCCGGCGTGGCCTGCTACTGGGGCGCGACCGCGCTCAAGCGCCGGCTGGGCGCGGACGACTCGCTCGACGTCTTCGGCGTGCACGGCGTGGGCGGCCTGGTGGGCGCCCTGCTCACCGGCGTGCTGGCCGACCCGGCGATCTCGGGCGCGCAGGCCAGCGTGCTGACGCAGCTGATCGCCTGCGTGGCGGTGCTGGCCTACAGCCTGGTGATGACGGCCGTGGTGCTGTGGATCACCTCGCGCTTCGCCACGCTGCGCGTGCGCGAGGGCGACGAGCGCGCCGGGCTGGACGCCTCGCTGCACCAGGAACAGCTCGGTCACTGAGGCACGGCCATGAGCACCGCGCCCGACCCCTTTGCCATCGCCGCCCACCTGCACGTGCTGCTGCGGCGCAAGACCGGGCGCGTGACCGACACCGAGTGGATGGCGACCAACGCCGACTACGCGCGCGAGATCGTGCGCCATGCGCGCGAGAAGGCCGCGAGCGACGGGCACGAGGAACTGCTGCCCTGGGCCGAAAAACTGGAGGCCGCCATCCCCACCATGGGTGCGGCGCCGCGCAAGACCCTGCTCGACGCGGCGGCCGACGCGCTGCGAAAGGCGCCTGACGGCAACCACTATGTAGGCGGGCTGAGGTGACCTGATGCCAGAGACACCGAGGGTCCGGCTCCGCCGGCCCCAGGTGTCGTCCCCCCTCCCAGGGGGGAAGCCGCGTCAGCGGCGCAGGGGGGTCAATCCCCTGCCGTGATCCAGTGGGCGGCCTTCTCCGCGATCATGAGCGTGGGGCTGTTGGTATTGCCGCTGGTGATGGTGGGCATCACGCCCGCGTCCACCACGCGCAGCCCGGCCACGCCGCGCACCCGCAGGTGGCTGTCGACCACCGCCATGGGGTCGTCGGCGCGGCCCATCCTGGTGGTGCCCACCGGGTGGAAGATGGTGGTGGCGATGTCGCCGGCCAGGCGCGCGAGCTCTTCGTCGGTCTGGTACTGCACGCCGGGCTTGAACTCCTCGGGCTGGTACTTGGCCAGCGCCGGCTGCGCCACGATCTTGCGCGTCACGCGCAGGCTGTCGGCCGCGACCTGCCGGTCTTCCGGCGTGCTGAGGTAGTTCGGCGCGATCAGCGGCGCGTCCGCGAAATTCGCGCTGCGGATGTGGACCGTGCCCCGGCTGGTGGGGTTGAGGTTGCACACGCTGGCGGTGAACGCGGGGAAGCTGTGCAGCGGCTCGCCGAAGGCGTCGAGCGAGAGCGGCTGCACGTGGTATTCGAGGTTGGCGTAGGGCAGGGCCGGATCGCTGCGCGTGAAGGCCCCGAGCTGCGAAGGCGCCATGCTCATCGGCCCGCTGCGCTTGAACAGGTACTCCAGCCCGATGCGCGCCTTGCCCATCCACGAGGAGGACAGCACGTTGAGCGTGGGCGCGCCGTTGACGGTGTAGACCGAGCGGATCTGCAGGTGGTCCTGCAGGTTGGCGCCCACGCCGGGCAGGTCCACCACCACCTCGATGCCGTGCCGGCGCAGCAGCTCGGCCGGACCGATGCCCGAGAGCTGCAGGATCTGCGGCGACCCGATGCTGCCGGCGCACAGCACCACCTCGCTGGTGGCCTCGGCCGTCACGTGGGCCACACCGTCCCAGACCTCCACGCCGGTGCAGCGCAGTTCGCCGTCGGCGCCGCGCTGCGTCACCAGGCGCGTGACCTGCGCGCTGTTCCACAGCTCGAAGTTGGGCCGGCCGTAGCAGGTCGGGCGCAGGAAGGCGCGCGCGGTGTTCCAGCGCAGGCCTTCCTTCTGGTTGACCTGGAAGTAGCCCACGCCCTCGTTGTCGCCGCGGTTGAAGTCGGTGGTGTGCGGGATGCCCGCCTGTTGCGCGGCCTCGGCGAAGGCGTCGAGCACGTCCCAGCGCAGGCGCTGCTTCTCCACCCGCCACTCGCCGCCGTGGCCGTGGTACGCGCGGAAGTTGCCGTCGCGCTGCGCGGCGTTCTGCTCGTCGCCCAGGTAGTGGTTCTCGTGCTTCTTGAAGTCGGGCAGCGCGTTCTCCCAGCGCCAGGCGTCGTCGCCGGTGAGCGCGGCCCACTGGTCGTAATCGCGCGACTGGCCGCGCATGTAGATCATGCCGTTGATGCTGGAGCAGCCGCCCAGCGTCTTGCCGCGCGGGTAGCGCAGCGCGCGGCCATTGAGCCCGGCCTCCGCCTCGGTGTTGTAAAGCCAGTCGGTGCGCGGGTTGCCGATGCAGTAGAGATAACCCACGGGGATGTGGATCCAGTGGTAGTCGTCCTTGCGACCGGCCTCGATGAGCAGCACGCGCTTCTGGCGGTTGGCGGAAAGCCGGTTGGCCATCAGGCAACCGGCGGTGCCACCGCCGATCACGATGTAGTCGAAGGTCGTCTCACTCATGCATGTCTCGCTCTCGTTTTCGTTGTGATTCAGCCGGCGAAGACTACCAGGGCTGTCAAGGGTCCGGCTCCGCCGGCCCAAGACAGCGTCCCCCCTTCGGGGGGAAGCGCCGAAGGCGCGCAGGGGGGATTCCTACTTCGCGGTCGGCATGATGAACTCCGCACCTTTCCCGATACTTTCAGGCCAGCGCTGCATGATCGACTTCTGCTTGGTGTAGAAGCGCACGCCCTCTTCCCCGTAGGCATGCATGTCACCGAACAGGCTCTTCTTCCAGCCGCCGAAGCCGTGCCAGGCCATGGGCACGGGGATCGGCACGTTGATGCCGACCATGCCGACCTGGATGCGCCGCGCGAACTCGCGCGCCACGTGGCCGTCGCGCGTGAAGCAGCTCACCCCATTGCCGAACTCGTGGTCGTTGATGATCTGCACCGCGTTCGCGAAATCGGGCACGCGCACGCAGCTGAGCACCGGGCCAAAGATCTCTTCCTTGTAGATCTTCATGTCGGTGGTCACGTGGTCGAACAGCGTGCCGCCCATCCAGAAGCCGTGGTCGCAGCCCTCGCCCGCGTCACGGCCCTGGAAGCCTCGGCCGTCCACCAGCAGGGTGGCGCCCTCTTTCGCGCCGGCCTCGATGTAGCCCGCGATGCGGGTGTGCGCGGCGGCGGTGACGATGGGGCCCATCTCGGCCGCGAGGTTGGTGCCATTGAGCACCTGCAGCGCCTGGGTGCGCTCGATCAGCCTGGGCATGATGCGCTCGGCCACGTCGCCCACGAGCACCGCCACGCTGATGGCCATGCAGCGCTCGCCGGCCGAACCGTAGGCCGAGCCGATCAGCGCGTCCACCGCCTGGTCCAGGTCGGCGTCGGGCATCACCACCATGTGGTTCTTGGCGCCGCCCAGGGCCTGCACGCGCTTGCCGTGGTGGGCACCGGTCTCGTAGATGGTGTTGGCGATCGGCGTGGAGCCGACGAAGCTGACAGCCTTCACGTCCGGGTGCACCAGGAGCGCGTCCACCGCTTCCTTGTCGCCCTGCACCACGTTGAACACGCCGTCGGGCAGGCCGGCCTGCCTGAGCAGCTCGGCCATGAACAGCGAGGGCGAAGGGTCGATCGGGCTGGGCTTGAGCACGAAGCAGTTGCCCGCGGCGATGGCCACCGGGAACATCCACATGGGCACCATCACGGGGAAGTTGAACGGCGTGATGCCGGCCACCACGCCCAGCGGCTGGCGCAGGGTCCAGTTGTCCATGCCGGTGGACACCTGGTCGGTGAAGTCGCCCTTGAGGAGCTGCGGGATGCCGCAGGCGAACTCGATGATGTCGATGCCGCGCGAGACCTCGCCCTGCGCGTCGGTGAACACCTTGCCGTGTTCGGCGGTGATCAGGCGGGCCAGGTCGTCCTTGTGCAGGTTCACCAACTCCAGGAACTTGAACATCACGCGCGCGCGGCGGATCGGCGGCGTGTCGGCCCAGGCCGGGAAGGCGGCCTGCGCGGCGGCCACGGCCGCGTTCACATCGCCCGCGTTCGCCAGCGCCACCTTGCCGCTCACCGCGCCCGTGGCGGGGTTGTAGACGTCCTGCCGGCGCGGCGAGGTGCCGGCGGTCACGGCGCCGTGGATGAAGTGATCGATGGGATGGGGGGTGGTGGCCATGGCGGTTCTCGCGTGAAGGGTTCGACGAAACGAGGGCCAGTTTAGGCAGCGCAAACCCCCTCGCCTAGGGGGCTGACCTGAACGGATTGTTTTCCATGGTGAACAATGGGGGCATGATCGACAAAAAAGTGGAAAACCTCTGGATGCACCTGCACGGCCTCACCGTGCTGGCGCAGCAGGGCAGCTACACCGCCGCGGCGCAGCGCCTGGGCGTGAGCAAGGCGGCCATGAGCCAGCGCATCAGCGAGCTGGAACGCGCCGCCGGCGTGCCCCTGGTGCAGCGCACCACGCGCAGCGTGCGCCTGACCGAGGCCGGCCAGCGCCTGGTGGACGGCCTGCGCGATCCGTTCGAGCGCATCGCGCAGAGTTTTTCGAGCGTGCGCGACCTGGCCGACGAACCGGCCGGCCTGGTGCGGGTCACGGCGCCGGTGGCCTTCGCGCGCCAGCAGCTGGTGCCGCGCATCGCGGCTTTCGCGCGCGAACACCCCAAGGTGCGGCTGGAGCTGGACCTGTCGGACCGGTTGAGCTCGCTGGCCACCGAAGGCTTCGACCTCGCGATCCGCCACACCGCCGCGCCGCCCGACACGCACGTGGCCTGGCCGCTGTGCGCCACGCGCTCGGTGCTGGTGGCCAGCCGCGACTACCTGCGGCGCCACGGCCGCCCGGCTTCGCCGCCCGAGTTGGCGCAGCACGCCTGCCTGCACTACCCACGCGCGCAGGACACGCCGGCCTGGCATTTCCTGCCGCCCGAAGGCCGCCGCAAGGCGCCACGCCCGCGGGTCACGGTGCCGGTGTCGGGGCCGTTCTGCGCCAACAACAGCGAGGCCCTGCGCGACGCGGCCATCGCCGGCCTGGGCATCGCGCTGGTGCCCGACTTCAGCGCGCAGGCGGCGTTGAAGTCGGGCCAGCTGGTGGAGGTGCTGGAGGGCTGGGCCTCGGTGGGCACCTTCAGCCCGCAGATCTACGCGATCCGGCCCTACGCCAGCCACGTGCCGCGCGCGGTGTCGGCCTTCGTGGCCTGGCTGCGCGGGGCGCTGGCCGAAGGTTTCGACGCCCGGGCCTGAGCCCGCCTCAATCCAGCCGGATGCCGTTGCGCGCGATCACGTCGCGGTAGATCGCGGTGTCCTGCGCGATGCGCGCGCTCAGGCTTTTGGGGCTGGGGTCGTCCACCCGCCAGCCTTGCTGGAACAGCTTCTGGCGCGTCTCGCGCTCGTTGAGGATCTTGCCGAGTTCGCTGCTCAGCCGCGCCTGGTGGGCCGCCGGCATGCCGGCCGGCGCCATGACGGCGTTCCACACCTCGATGTTGATGCCCTTGGCGCCGATGTCTTCCATCGACGGCAGCGTGGGCGCCAGCGGGCTGCGCTTGGCCGAGGTGACGGCCACGGCCTCGAGCTTGCCGGCCTGCACCAGCGGGTTGACGGTGGAGGCCGGCAGCAGCGTCATCTGCACATGCCCGCCCAGGATGGCGTTGATGATGGGCGGCCCGCCGTTGAAGGGCACGTGCAGCGGCTGGATGCCCAGCGCCTGCTTGAGCAGCTCCATGCCCAGGTGCCCGCCCGAGCCCGGGCCGATGGAGCCGTAGGACAGCTTGTCGCCGTCGGCGCGCATCTGCTTCAACACCTCGGCCACCGGCCGCTCCGGGCCCGACTTGTTCGTGACCCAGATCAGTGGCGCCGCACCGATCAGCGCGATGGGGGCGAAGGCGGTCGCGGGGTCGTAGGGCAGCTTGGCGTAGAGGTACTTCGAGCTGGTGAGTGGGCCGTTGCCGATCACGCCGATGGTGTGGCCGTCGTCGGCGCGGGCCAGCAGGTCTGCGCCGATGTTGCCGCTGGCACCCGGGCGGTTCTCGACCACCACCGGCTGGCCCAGCGCGCGCGACAGGGGCTCGGCGATCAGCCGCGCCTGCATGTCGGGCGATGAGCCGCTGGGGTAACCGACGATCATGCGCACGGGCTTGCTGGGCCAGGCCTGCGCCAGGGCGCCCAGCGGCAGCAGGGCGAGACCGAGCGCGACCAGGCGCGCGCGGGCGAGAAAGGAACGTTGGCGGGGGGAAGTCATGCGTTGTCTCCTGGATGGAATCGTTCAAACAAATCTGCCCGCGCCGGCTGGCGGCGGGTCAACGGCGCTTTCAGAGCGCTCTGCCGGACCTGGGTCAGGCACTCGAACACATCGGGCTCGGCCAGCGGCCGGGCCAGCGGGGCGATGGCGCGCAGCAGGTCCTGCACGCGGTCGCGCAGGGCCGGCAGCTCGCTGTGCTGCAGCAGCACCACGTGCGAGGGCGCGTCGGCGCCCGGGGTCTGGTTGGCGATCGGAAAATCGTCCGCCGGATGGCAGCGGCCCCATTGCGCGCTGACCAGGCCGGCCTGCGCCAGCTCGCGCGACAGAAAGGCTTCGATGCCGGCCTCCGCACCGCTGTCGCGCTCACCCAGGTGCAGCGCCGCGAGGTAGCGCGCCGAAGACAGGCCCACGCTGCCCGAGAGCGTGCAGGGCATGCGCACGAAGTGGCCGAGCTCGGCGCGCATGCGGCGCGACCACGGTGTCGGGTGCGCCACCAGCTCGCGGTATTCGGCGCTGCCCAGCGCGTCCAGCGAGCGCAGCCAGTAGCAGGTGAAGAAGCGCGTGGCGTCACCCACCGAGCGGTAGCGCACCGCTTCCACGAAACCCGGCGAGCCCACGCGCTCGGGCACGTGCTCGTGGGTGTGCCAGACCTCGTACTCGGTCGCCACACCCTCGCGCTCGGCGCTGTTCCACAAGGCCAGGAAGGCGGCCGCGCCCACCGGGTTCATGCGGGGGTCCATTCGCCGTCGGGCAGCACCATGACCTTGGTCGCCACGCGATCGCGCGCCAGCGCGAAGCCCTGCGCCGCCTCGGACAGCGGCACCCGGTGCGTGATCATGTGGCGCAGCAGGTCCTGGTGCCGCTCCATGAAGGCCACCACCTCGGGCCAGGCCGCCTCGGGCGCACGGTAGGAGCCGCGCAGGGTCTGGTGCTGGCGCACCAGGGCCGTCAGGTCGATCGGCACCGGTGCCGCATGGATGCCGGTGATCACCAGCACGCCGTGGGGCTTCAGGGCCTGCAAGGCGGGCGCGATGACGGCCGCCGCGCCGGTGGCTTCGATCACCACGTCGAAACGGCCGGCCGCCAGGTAGGGCGCCAGGCCCTGGGCCATGCCGCCTTGTGCCACGTCGATGAGGTCGTTGAAACCCAGGCGCTGCAGCACGGCCATGCGCGGCGCGTCGCCGTGCCCGGCCACCACCACCTGCGAGGCACCGGCCTCGCGGGCGAACAGGGCGATGCCCTGGCCGATGTTGCCCGGGCCCAGCACCAGCACGCGGTCGCCGCGCTTCACGCCGCCGGTGCGCACCGCCTCCAGGCTGACCGACAGCGGCTCGGCCAGGGCCGCAACCAGGGGATCGACCCCGGCCGGCACCGGCACGCAGTTGCGCGCGGGCGCCACCACCCAGTCGGCGAACGCGCCGTGGCGCATGACGCCGATGCCCTGGCGCGTGGTGCAGGTGTCGAAGTCCTGCGCCTGGCAGGCGGCGCACACGCCGCACACCACCGAGGGGCGCACGGTGACCAGCTGGCCAGGCCGCAGGCCGCTGACGCCTTCGCCGCAGGCGCTCACCTCGCCGCTGAACTCGTGGCCGATGGTGACCGGCAGCGCGCGGGTCATGAAGTGGTAGCTCGACGTCCACTCGTCGATGTGCAGGTCGGTGCCGCACACGCCGGTGGCCTTCACCCGCAGCAGCACCTCGCCCGGGCCGGGCGTGGGCACGGCGGCGTCGCGCAATTCAAGGCCGGGGGCGGGGCTGGGTTTCTGCAGGGATTTCATGGGCTGCAGTCTCGGTGGCCGGCACCCATACGTCAAATACTCATTTTGTATGCAAGGCATACTCATGAGGTATGTCAATGCCTTCGGGAGCACGCGAATGGAACTCCGACACCTGCGCTATTTCGTCGCCGTCGCCGATCTCGGCAGCGTGAGCCGCGCCGCGAGCAAGCTGTTCATGGCGCAGCCGCCGCTGTCGGCCCAGATCCGGCAGCTGGAGGAAGAAGTGGGCGCGCCCCTGCTGGTGCGCCTGCCACGCGGGGTGCGCCTCACGCCGGCGGGCGAGTCCTTCCTGGTCGATGCGCGCGCCATCCTGGCCCGCGCGCAGCAGGCCACCACCCGGGCGCGCGAGCGGCAGGCGGGCCAGCGCAGCGTGCTGCGCGTGGGCCTCATGCCCTCGGCCACGCAGACCGTGCTGCCCGGCCTGCTCAAGCGCCTGGCGCGCGCCGGCCTGCAGGTGAGCGTGGAGGCGCACGAGCTGATTCCGTCGGCGCGCCAGTTGCAGGCGCTGCGCAACGCGGAGATCGACCTGGGCTTCATCCGCCCAGGCACCAGCAGCGCGCCGCCCGAGGCGGTGGCCAGCATCGACGACCCCTACTGCCTGGCCCTCGCGGCCAACCACCCACTGGCCGGCGCGCGCGGGCCGCTGTCGCTCAACTCGGTGGCGCAGGAACCCTTCGTGAGCTTCTCGCGCCACGCCGAGAGCGACTACTTCGACCAGACCGCCGCGCTCTGCGAAGAGGCCGGCTTCAGCCCCGACCTGCGGCACACGGCCGGGCAGTTCGTGAGCGTGCTGTCCATGGTGGCCAGCGGCCTGGGCGTGGCCATCGTGCCGGCCTCGTGCACGCTGATGGCGCCGCGCCAGGTGGTGCTGCGCCGGCTCAAGGGCCCGCGCCGCCCGAGCCGGCTGGTGATGGTGCGCAACGAGCGCCAGATGCAGGATGCCTGGGGCAGCCAGGTGGTGCACGAAGCCACGCTGGAGCTGCAGGCGCTGGAGGCGGCGATCCGCAAGAAGATGCCTTGAGCCGCCCCGGCGCGGTTCAGCGCGCCCGGTTCGCCACCCGGCCCCGGATCTCCACCTCCACGCGGCGGTTGTCGCGCAGGCAGGCGATCAGCGCGTTGCGCGGCAGCTCGTCACCGCAGGTCTTCACCGGTTCGGCGCTGCCCCGGCCTTCGACCGTGAACAGCGCGGCGTCGAGCCCGCGCGCCACGAGATGGTCGCGCACGGCGGTGGCGCGCTGCAGCGAGAGCGGCTGGTTGTGCGCGTCGCTGCCCAGGCGGTCGGTGTGGCCGACCAGCACGATGCGCTCGATGCCCTGCAGCCCCTTGGCGCGATTGGCCAGCACGTCCAGGCGGGCGCGGCCGGCCGCGCCGATGTCGTTGAGGCCCGAGCGGTCGAACTCGAACACCGCGTCGGTGGCCAGCACCAGGCGTTCGATGACGCGCTCGGTCACCACGGGCGCCAGTGCGGGTGCGGCGGCAGCCACGGCCGGCGCGGCGCAGGCGGCCTGCCCGGCTTCCATGCGCGCGGCCATGGTTTCGGCCATGCCGATGTAGGGGTTGGCGTGGCGCCAGCCGCCTTCGGCGTACTCGTGGCCCATCCACACCAGCTGCACGTCCAGGCACGCGGCCTGGGCCGCCACGCAGGACGCGCCGGCGCCGGTGCGCCCGCGTTCGGCACGGGCCCACAGGTCTTCGCGCAGGCGCACGGCACCACCGATCAGGGGGTTGGTGACGGCCGGCGTGGTGCCCTTCTCCAGCGCCTCGACCAGCTTGACGGATTCGGCCAGCGCCTCACCGATCACCGGGCCGCGGTCGTTCTCGTGGTAGTTCTGGCGCGCCATGTCGAGCCAGCACTGGGCCTTGGCCCAGGGGTAGCTGGTCTGCGGCACGCGGCCGTCTTTCTGCAGCGCGGCCAGGCGGTCCTGCACCGATTGCAGTGCGCGGTGGTCGGCACGCTGCGCCTCGTCGGTGTAACGGCTCGACTCGGCGAACGGCGGCACGGCGCCGGGTGCGCGGTCGGTGGCGCGCGGGTCGGTCACGGCGCAGCCGCCCAGGGCCGCCAGCGCCAGCAGGGAGAGAAGAAAGCGTTTGGAAGTCATGGCAGAGGTCTCTCAACAGGTCAGGGACGGGCGGCCGAAGCCAGCGGGCTCAGGGCGCGGTTGGTGGCGGGATCGGCGCCCCGGAACAGGGTTTCGTCGAACTTGAAGCGCAGCCGCAGGTAGGCGCCCTTGCGGGTGTAGGCGGCACCGGTGAGCTCGTCGTCGCGGAAGCCGCGCACGTTGTAGCCGAGCGAGACCCACAGGTTGGCCTTGATGAGGTAACCGGCTTCCACACCGTAGGAGTGCTGGCGCGCGTTGCCTTGCGGGCTCCCCATCAGGTGGTGCTGCAGGCCCACGTCCCAGCGCTCGGACAGGTCCCAGGTGATGCGGCCGCCGATCAGCCAGGCGGTGTAGTTGGAGCGCAGGCCGCCAGGGAAGGTCTCGGAGACGCGCTTGCCCGCCAGCCGCCCGGTGAGCCACCAGGGCCGGCTGGGGTGGTAGTCGGCGTGCAGCGAGACCGCGTGCGAGGTGCGGCGGTAGTCCACGCCGGGGTTCTCGTCGTTTTCGGCGCGCAGCTCGTACAGGCCCAGGGCGTTGATGCGGTTGAGGTCGGTCTGGCGGTAGGCCGCGCCGATCTGGAACCGGTCCTGCCACTGGTCGTGCGCGCCCGCGTGGCGCGCGTTCTGCAGCGAGAGCGTGTTGCGCGCGAGCAGCGACCAGTCGCGGTCGAGCTTGACGGTGGTGCCCAGGGTGGAGAGCCAGGCGTCGTGGTTGCGGTCGCGCCGCCACTCCAGGCGGCCGGTGGCGCGCCAGGTGGGGTCGTAGGCGAGGTCGATGCCACCGGTGACGGCAGTGGCCGAGCTGGTGTCGCCCGCGATCGCCTTCTGGTGCTCGACGCTGGCGCTGTAGCGCACGCCTTCGGCCACGCGGAAGGTCTGGCGCAGGCCGATGGCGTTGACGGCGTCGTGGCCCGAGATGGCATCGCGCAGGCGGTACTCGTTGAAGACCTCGCCGTCGCGCAGGGTCTCGCTCGACAGGCCGGCCACGAACGCGGTCTCGCGGCCATCCACGGCCAGGCCGTTGACACCGCCCAGGCCGTCGGAGACTTCCGCCCGGCCGTAGGCGCGGAACTGCTCGTTGAGCCGGTAGTCCGCGCCCAGCGTGATGCGCTGGCCGTGCGCGTCCTCGATGTCCTGCTCGTATTCGGCCAGCACGCTGAGGCGGTCGGTGAGCTGGCCCTGCACGTTGAGCGAGAGTGCGTCGTAGCTGCGCGTCTGGCCGGGGGTGGCAGCGAACAGCGGCGCGTTGATCTGAAACGGCGTGAAGCCGGTGTTGGAGCCGATGTTCACGCCCGAGGCCGAGGCCGCGTTGGGCACGCCGCCGTCGTCGGTGACGTGGCGCAGGCCCACGCCCACGACCCACTTCGGCGTGAGCCGGTACTGCACGCCGGCGTAGGCGGTTTCGCGCACGGCGTCGATGCCTTTGTCTTCCGAGCGCATGGCGTCCACGCGCAGGGTCCAGTCCTCGTTGACCTTCCAGCTCGCCACCGCGCCGGCTTCGCCCCGGCCGCCGTTGTACGAGGAGGAGATGTTGTGGAACTCGCGGTCGGTCTCGCCGGCCCACACGCGCGCGTCCAGCGCCTCGCCCTGGTGGCGGAACTCGATCCGCGCGCCGTCGCCCTTGCCGCGGTCGCCCAGGGCTTCGCGCTCGGAGCGCGCCACTTCCACCAGGGCCCAGGTCTGCTCGCCCAGGCGCAGCGTGGCGTTCACGCCGCTCAGGGTGTAGGGGTTGGCCGGGTCCTGCGATTCGACATGGCTGGCGCCGATCTCCAGCGCAGGCGCGATGCGCCAGCTGCCGTCCACGCCGCCCAGCCAGTACTTCGGCCCGCCCTGCTCCACCTCGTAGGTGACGCGCACCGACAGGGGGTTGAAGTTGGCGTCCACCGACGGGATCGGCGAGCGGAACACGATGTTGCCCGCGAAGGGCTCGAACTCGTAGTCGACAAAGCGCACCATGGGCTCGGCGCGCAGGATGATGGAAGGCTGGTTGCGGTCGCGCGTGAGGATCTCGACCTTCTCGGAGCCCGAGATGCCTTCGCTGCTGGTCAGGCGGTACGGGCCGGAGACGCCGCGCGCGGGCTGCTCGTCCACCACCTGCGAGACGTTGTCGCGCACCACCCAGGCGTTGGCCTCGAAGCGCTCGCCCTCGTGGTGCAGCTGCAGGCCGGAGACCGAGCGGTTCATGCGGCTGAGTTCGCGCGCGGGCCCGCCGGTGCCGGTGTTGAAGTCGCCGAACAGCACGAAGGACGAGCCCTTGTCCACACGCACGTAGAGGCGCTGGCGCGACTGCGCGTCGAAGCCGCGCAGCGACGAGTCGCCGTAGATCGGGTAGTACTGGTCGGGCTGGATGTCGCGGAACAGGCGGCCGTTGTTCTCCTTCTCGGAGTCGTAGGCCAGGGTGAGCAGCACGTCGCCCTTGACCACGCCCTTGAGGAAGAACGCGGTGCGCGCGCCCAGCGAGCCCTTGCCGTTGTCGAAGCCGTTGGTGTGCCGGCGCAGTTCGAGCTCGAAGCCGTCGTCCTCGCGCGCCGGGCTGATCTGCGAGGCGTCCAGGCGGTTGAGCTGGATCGCGCCTTCGACCACGCCGACGGCGATCATCGGGCGGCGCTCGGTGACCATGCCGACGCGGCCGCGCACCACCACGTTGCCCGACTGCACCTGCAGTTCGGCCTCGCCCGGTTCGTAGGACGCCACGAGTTCGACCACCGCCTCACCTTCGCGCACCGAGAGGCGCAGCGTCTGGCGCGGCGGTTCGTCGATCGCGGCGCCGGGCAGGCGCACGCGCCCGCGGTTGGTGCTGACGGTCACGTCGGTCGGCGCGGTGACGGGCTTGCCGTCGCGGTCGAACAGGCGCAGCTTGAGCAGCACCACGGAGCGGCCGTCGGCGGCCACCTGGTCCTGCTCCGCTTCGAGCACGAGCTGCCCGGTGTCGGCCAGGCTGGTGGCGCGCCAGTTCGCGGCCAGCGGCAGCGAGGTGGTGGGCGCGGGCAGCCCGTTGGTCTGCGCCAGCGCCAGGCCCAGGGGCAACAACAGCACGGCCGAAGTCAGAGCGGATCGCATGGGGAGACGGGCTTTCATTTCGCACCTCCCACGCGGGCCGGCGGGCCGGAGCGGAAGACACGCGGGGTGGGTGTCGGTGGATCGACCAGCGGGGCGACGATCTGGCCCAGGCGGCGGCGGTTTTCCACCTGTTCGAGCACGGCGGGCGAGCAGCTGCCTTCGATGAAGTCGGCGCGGTGCAGCTCACCGAACTTGAGGTCGAGGAACAGGCTGCCGGCGTCCAGCGCGTTGCGGTTGCTGCTGGTCACGAGCTGGCTGCCGTCGGGCAGCGTGGTCGGGTCCGCGCGCAGCACCGAGGTGCGCGCGGGCAGGCCGCAGATGCTGTACTTGCCTTCGCTGTCGGACACCAGGTGCGTGCCGTCCTGCAGGTACAGGCGCACGCCCGGGATGCCGACCTCTTCCGCGTCCTGGATGCGGTTGCGGTTGCAGTCGACGAACACCTTGCCCATCACGCAGGCTTCCTGGAAGAAGACGCCGCCGGTGATGCGGATGCGCGCTTCGGCCCGGTTGGAGCTGACGGTCACGCCGCCGACGGTGCCGAAGGCCTGCGCACGGTTGATGCCGTCACCTTGCTGCGCGCCGACACCGACGCGCACGCGGTAGGTCACGGTCACCGGTGTGTTGGCGGCGAAGCCGCCGAGCGCGAAGCTCAGCACCGGACCGGGCGAACCGGCCGGGTCGGCCACGGTCACGCCGTCCTGCTGGACAGTGCCCGGGATCAGGCGCAGGCCGGCCGGCAGGGTATCGGCGATGGTCACGTTGGTGGCCGCGCCGTTGGGGCTGAGCACGCGCAGCGTGTACTGCACCGAGTCGCCGATCTCCACCACGTCGCGCATGGCCTGCTTCTGCAGGAAGAGGCCGCCGCCCGCGAAGGGTTCGAGCGGGATGTGGTTGTGGATCACATCGGGCATGCCCGGCGCGAGGTTGAAGCGCAGGTGGTAGGTGGTCGGCTGGGCGCCCGTGGGCGGGCCGGCCTGGGCCTGCACCAGGTAGGGCGTGGCACCCGAGGGCGTGAGCACGCCCGGCGCGGGCGGGATCGAGGCGATCGGCGCGGGCGTGTAGCCGGGCGCGGATGCTTCCAGGCGGTACTCCCCCGAAGGCGCGCCCGGCACCAGCACAAACTGGTAGAAGCCGTTCGGGCCGGTGACCATCTGGGCGCAGTTGCCCACGGCGGTGTAGCTCGCGCCACCGACCAGCATGGTCGCGGGGTTGAAGCCGGCCGGGCCGCAAAAGCGCACCAGCGAGCCGTCCACCGGCAGGCGGGTGTTGGCGTCGTAGATCACGCCGGCCGGGTCGAGCGGCAGGTCCTGCTGCACCAGGTTGGCGCCAGGCTGCAGCGAGACGGCGAGGTGATCGCGCGTGCTGGCGACGCGGGAGTTCGCGTCGCCACCGCTGTTCTGCGGCGTGCCGTAGATGACGTTGTTGGCCGGGTCGCGGAACTGGATCTTGTAGTCGCCGGGCACCAGGCCGATCACGCCGTAGGCGCCGTCGGCCCCGGTGCGGAACAGGCTGCGGCCGTCGGGCATGGTCACGCAGCCGTTGGCGCTGTTGGACGGCGCGGTGCGGCAGGCCACGGCCTGGCCATCGCTGCCCACGACTTCCACCGCCCAGTCGGCGATGGGCGTGTCATTGGCGTCGCGGCGGCGGTCGCCATTGTTGTCGCGCCAGACGAAGCCGGAGAGCGCGGCCGGCAGCGACGACAGCGGCACGCCGGTGGCGTCCAGGCCCGGGGTCTGGTACGGGGTCTGCGGCACGCTGCCCGGCGGGATCACGCCCGAGGGCGGCTGGCCCGGACCACCGGTGGGCGTGGTGCTGTCCACCGCGTCGGTGCGGATGCCGGTGGGGCCGGCCGTGGCCTGGTTGAAGCGCGTGGTGGTGGCACCGGCGGTCACCAGCACCGGGATGTCGACCGACACCCAGGCGCCAGCAGGCAGGTTCGCGGAACCCAGCAGGTCACCGCCGGCGGTGCCGGTGAAGCCGGCGTTGGGCGTGAAGACGCCGCCGTTGCCGCCGCCGTGGCTGAGCGCGGGCGCGCCGGTGCGCGTCATGTAGTCGGGCAGCGTGTCGCGAACGTCCATCGTGACCGGGAAGGCGCTGTCGTTCTGGTAGATCACCTGCCAGACCACCTGGGCACCGGGGGAGACGCCTGCGGCACCGGCCGGCGAGACGATGCGCACCGACTTGTAGCCGCGCACGCCCTCGCCCTGCGTTTCACCGAAGTTCACCTGCAGCGCCGCGCCGGGCGTGGCGTTGAAGCTGAAGGCCATGGTCTCGACCGCGCCGCCGAGCGCGCCCACGGCACCGGCGCTGCCGCCGGTGACCGGGCCCGGCGTGTTGGCCACGCTGGTGTAGCCCAGCGGCTGGGTCTGGCGCACCGTGTAGTTGCCGGGCGCCAGGCCCGTGAAGCTGTACTGGCCACCGGCGTCGGTGGTGGTGTAGCGCGTGACGGCGTTGCCGAAGGCGTCGGTGCCGACCAGGCCGATCGTGCTGCCGGGCAGGCCCACGTCGGCGCCGCCGAACTGGCCGTCGAAGTCGCGGTCTTCGTAGACGCGGCCGGCGATGCGGATGTCCGAGACCAGCGGGAAGTTGTGGTTGGCCGTGCTCTGGTTCGCGGCCACCACGATGCTGGCGATGGCCGCCGGCGCCACGCCCGGGGCGGTGGGCGTGCCGTTGGGCGCGCCCGCCAGGGTGCCGGCGCTGGTGAGGCCGTGGGTGGTGCCCGATGGCAGGGCTGGCATGACCACGCGGTAGCTGCCGGCGGGCAGGCCCGCGAAGCTGTAGGCGCCGCTGGCGTCGGTGGTGGTGGTGGCGATCAGCGCGTTGCTCACCTGGTCGCGCAGTTCCAGCGTGCGGCCCGGCACCGGCTGGTCGTCGGGCGTGAACACGCCGCCGCTGTTGTCGGGGTCGAAGTAGACGACGCCCGAGATCAGGCTGCCCGGCAGGGTCTTGGTGAAGTGGTTGTCCACCGAGGTGGTCTTCACGCCGCTGAGGTCGATGCCGGTGATCGCGGGCACGGCCTGGCTGCCGCCGGCGGTGCCGCCGGTGCTGCCCGGCCAGGCCAGCGGCGTGGTGCTGTTGATGAAGCCGGCCGGGGGCGCGCAGGTGGTGCACGTCACGGTGTAGCTGGTGCCCGGTGGCACGCCGGTGAAGCTGTACTGGCCCGAGGCGTCGGTCGTGGTGGTGATCGACACCGGGTTGCCGTTGAGGTCGTTGCCGGTGAGCGTCAGCGTCTGCGGCACGTTGTTCGCGCCGCCCGCGCCGCTGCCCACGCCGGCGTCGCTGCCGTTGAAGGCACCGTCGCCGTTGTTGTCGGTGAAGATGCGGCCGCTGATGCTGCGGTCGCTGGTGATCTCACCAAAGTTGTTGTTGGCCGAACTCGCGTTGGGCGGCAGCACGATGCCGGCGATGCGGCTGGTGCCGGCCGGGATGCTGTAGGCCGGCGCGCCGTGGCTGATGGCGGGCGCGGTGTTCGAGGCCGTGCCGGCGGTGCCGGTGGCGGCGCCCGAGCCCAGGTCGTTGACCGTGCCGGCCGTGGGGATGCCGTTGACCGTGCCGGCGGGCTGCGCGCCCTGCGTGATCACGTAGCCCGGGCAGGCGGGTGCGGCCAGCGGGCTGCAGCTGGGCCGCAGGTCCGGGAAGCGGTAGTGGCCGCTGGCGTCGGTGGTGGCGGTCAGCGAGACCGGGGTGCCGCGGTCATCGACGCCCACGAGCGTGATCTGCACGCCGGCCAGACCGGGCTCGGTGCCGTTGACCACGCCGTTGTGGTTGTCGTCGCGGTAGACCTGGCCGGCGATTTCGGACGCGCGCAGCTCGCCGAAGTGGTTGCCCACCGAGCTGGCCACGTTGCCGCCGGCGGCGTCGAGCCGGATGCCGCTGCGCAGCGTGAAGGCGTTCGTGCTGTCCACCGAGGGCGTGGCCACCTGGCCGGTGCCGCCGACGATGCTGGCTTCGGCGGTAGTCGCGCCGTTGACCTGGGCCTGGAAGCTCCGGCTGCTGGCGTTGAGCGCGCTCGACGGCGCGAACCCGCTGCTGCCCACCGTGTCGCTGCCCGAGCGCAGGTAGCGCACCGTGTAGGTCGAGCCCAGCGTGGCGGAGTCCGCCAGGCCGCTGAACACATAGAAGCCGCCGGCGTCGGTGGTGGTCTTCTGCAGCACCTGGCCGTCGCTGGCGCGCAGCAGGCTCACGGCCTGGCCGGCCAGCGGTGCTTCGCCGGCGTTGAAGGCGCCGTTGTTGTTGGCATCGAGGTAGATGCGACCCGAGATCGAACCCAGCGGGCTGACCACCAGCGGGGCCTCGGCGGGCGTGGGGTTGCTGCCGCCGTCGGTTTGCAGGGCGCCGGCCAGGATGCGGTTGGGGTAGGTGCCGGCCGCGGCGGCCGTCACGTCCACCGAGATCGTGCAGCCGCCGGACGGGATGCTCGCGCCGCTGGCGTAGCGCACCAGCGCCGTGCCGGCGGCCGCCGTGACCGAGCCGGTGCTGCAGGTGCCGCCGATGTTGGGCGTGGGTGCCACCAGCACGCCGGCGGGCAGGTTGTCGTCCAGCGCCTGCGTGAGCGTCTGCGCTGCCGGGTTGGCGTTGCCCAGCGTGATGGTGAGGCGGGAGATGCCGTTGGGCGAGATGCTCGGCGGCACGAAGGCCTTCACCACGGTGGGCGGTTCGAGCACGCGCACCGGCGCGCTCGCCGGGTCGGGGTTGCTGACCCCTTCGTGGCTGGTGAGGGCACCGGCGGGGATGGTGTTGGTGTACAGGCCCGGCACGTTGGAGACGGTGTCGAAGGCGAAGCTGCACGAGCCGCCGGCCGGCACGGTGGCGCCGGCGATCTGGGCGCTGTCGGCCGAAGGAATGGCGCTGACCGTGCCGCCAGCGCAGGTGGTCGAGGCGTTGGGCACCTGGGCCACGAACAGGCCGGCGGGCAGCGGGTCGCGCAGCGCGACACCGGTCAGGGTCTGCGCGGCGTTGGGGTTGCTGATGGTCACCGTCAGGCGGTTGGCCACGCCGGGCGCCACGGTGGCCTGGGCGAAGGCCTTGGCGATGGTGGGTGGCTGCAGCACGTGCAGCGTGGCGCTGGGGCCGGGCTGCGGGTTGGTGACCGCGCCGTCGTTGGCGATCACGGTGCCACCCGGCATGGTGTTGACGTAGGCGCCCGCGAGCGGCACGACCACGTTGACGCGCACTTCGCAGACGCTGGGGCCGGCCGGCAGCTGCGCACCCCGGAACGAGACCTTGTCACCGACGGCGGTGATCACCGCGCCCGCGCAGGTGGTGCTGGCATTGGCCGGGCTGGCCACGACCATGCCGGCAGGCAGGTTGTCGGTGGTGGAGATGTTGGTGAGCGCCTGCGGCAGCGAGTTGCGCACCTGGATGACCAGGCGCGCGGGCTGGCCGGCCGCCACGGCGGACGGCTCGAAGTGCTTCTCCACGCCCATGCCCGCGAGCGCACCGAGGTTGGCGGTGAAGGGGCTGGCGTTGGTCACGCCCTGGGTGTTGGTGATGGCACCGGCCGGCAGGGTGTTGTTGAGCGTGCCGACGACGCTGGAGGTGATGTCCACCGAGACCGTGCAGCTGGCGTTGCCGGCCAGCGTGCCGCCGCTCAGGCGCACCAGGCGGGTGCCGGTCACGGCCTCCACGCTGCCGCCCGGGCAGGTGGTGCTGGCGTTGGGCACCACGCCGACCACCATGCCCGCGGGCATGTTGTCGGCCACCGCGAGCTCGGTCAGCGCGGTGGCGGTGGTGTTGTCGATGACGATGGTCAGGCGCGAGACACTGCCCGGGCCGGCGATGGCCGTGGGCGCGAAGCTCTTGGTGAGGTTGACGCGGCTGGTGACCTTGTTGAGCGTGGCCGTGGTGGTGCCGGTGCTGGCCACGCCGCCATCGGCCGAGACGGCGCCGGGTGCGAGCGTGTTGACCGAGGGCGTGGCGCTGGTGCTCAGCACGTCGAACAGGAAGTCGCAGCTGGTGCCGCCGGCGATGGTGGCGCCGCTGATCGAGGCGGTGCTGCCGCCGTCGGGCGCGTTGAGCACCACGGGGCCCGCACAGGTCGTGCTGGCCTTGGCCGGGGTGGCGAGCGTGAGGCCGGTGCCGGCCAGCGGGTCGGTGGCGCGCACGCCGGTGAGCTGGCCGTTGCCGGTGTTGCCCAGCGTGATGCGCACGCGGCTGGTGCCGCCGACCTGCACCGGGTTGGTCAGAAAGGTCTTGGCCACGGTCAGCGCGGGCAGGTACTCCAGCGTGGCGGACGTGGCGTTGAGGTTGCGCACCGTGGTGCCGGGCACGTTGGCCACGGTGCCGGTGGCGCTGACGGTGGCGGCCGCGTTGCTGCCGTTGTAGGCCGGGATGCTGTTGGTGTGCACGCCGATCGTGCCGCCGACCACGTTCACGCGCACGCTGCACTGGCCGGGCGAGAAAGGGTCGGTGCCCGCGCGCGCCGGCAGGCTGCCGCCGCTGAGCGAGAAGCTCGCGTCGCCCGGGTTGGCGCTGACGCTGCCGCCGCAGGTGGTGGTGGCGTTGGCCGGGTCGGCCACGCGCAGGCCGGCGGGCAGCGTGTCGGTGAAGCTGAGGTTGGCGAGCGCCGAGAAGTTGTTGTTGGTCAGCTCGATCTGCGCCACCGAAGGTGCGCCCTGGAAGCGCTGGCGCGCGGTCACGCCGTCGAAGGTCTTGGTGACGACCAGCGGGTTGACCGCCGTGAGGCTCACCGCGCCCGAGCTGCCCGAGACGGTGCCGTTGCCGGCGCCGAAGCTGGCGTTGGTGAGCGTGGTGCCCGGCGCGGCATTGGCCGGCACGCGCGCGGTGAAGCTCACCACGCAGGTGGTGCCGCCCGGTGAGGCACCGGGGAAGTTGAAGCTGAAGCCCGGCGCGGTGGCCAGCGGCGTGGGCATGGGCACGCCGCCGGCGAAGCTGCAGCCGCCGCTGATGACGGGCGTGATGCCGCCGGTGGTGGCGTCCACGTAGACCATGCCCGCGGGCAGGGTGTCGGTGAAGTTCACGCTGGTCTGCGGCGTGAGGCTGAACGAGGTGACCGAGACCGAGAAGAGCGCCACGTCGCCGGGCGCCACGGTGGTCGGGCTGAAGGCCTTGGCGACGGTGAGCGCGTTGTCGCGCACCTCGATCGGCGCCGAACTCGCGGGCGAGGTGAAGCCCTGGGCGTTGCTGACCGCGCCGCCGGGCAGCGCGTTGGTGTGGGTGCCGGTGGTGGTCGAGGTGACGTTGAACTGGATGCGGCATTCGCCGCCGGCCGCGATCTCGGCGCCCGAGAGCACGAAGCCCTGGCTACCGGCGCCGGCGACCAGGCTCGCGCCCGCACCGCAGCCGCTGAGCTGGGCCGCGCCGATGGCGCCCGAGTTGTTGAGCGCGGCCGGCCAGCGCGCGCCCACGGTGGTGTCGCTCAGGCCGACGCCGGTCAGCGCGGCGGCGCTGTTGTTGCCGATGCGCACGGTCATCAGCGAGTCGGCGCCCGCCGTCAGCGGCGTGACCGAGAAACCCTTGGCCACCGTGATCGGGCTGTTGACCGTGATGTGGGTGGTGTCCGCGGGCGAGGTCAGGCCACGCGTGTTGCCGATGGCGCCGGCGGGCAGGCTGTTGGTGCCGGCCTGCGAGGCGGTGGCGGGCGGCAGCACGCCGATGACGGTGAACTGCACCCGGCAAGTGCCGGGCGAACCGGCGGGGATGGCGCCGCCGGTGAGGGTGACGCTGCTGGCCGTGAAGCTCGTGGTGCTGCCGCAGGTGTTGGCCACCACGCCGGTGACCTGCAGGTTCGAGGGCAGGTTGTCGGTGAAGCTGGTCAGCGGGATGTTGTATGCGCTGTTGGGGTTGCTCAGCGTGATCGTGGCGGTGCGCGAGAGGCCCTGGGTGAGCGTGGCGCCGCCCAGGTCCTTGGCCACCGTGGGGTTCTTGAGCTCGGTGACCGACACGGTCTGGGTCGCCGCCGAGGCCGCCGCGGGCGAGAGGTCGCCCGCGTTGATGACGTTGTCCCAGTTGTCACCGCCGTCGTAGGAGGTGAGGTCCAGCGAGATCGTGCAGCTGCCGTCCACGCCACCGACGTGGGGCGGGATGGTGAAGCCGGTGACCCGCAGCTGGTCCACGCCGCCGGGGCCCGTGCCGAGGGTGATGGTGGCGCCCGCGCAGGTGCTGGTGGGCGCCAAGCGCCCCGGGTGGCCCACCGGGTAGAACCGCAGTTGCGCCGGCAGGGTGTTGATCAGCGACGCGTTGTCTTCCTGCACGTCGCTGTTGTTGATGGTGATCGTCAGGCGCGTGCGATCGCCCACCGCGATCGTGCTGGTGCTCACCGCCTGGCTCACCACCAGGGTGGCGTGGGCCGCGCCCGCCGAGAACACCGTGGCCGCCGCCCACAGGCCGAGCGCGCGCAAGAAGGCTGGCGAACGCGCAGGCGCGCCCCTACCCGTGGCCCCGCCACGTGCAAAAAATCGAAGCATGGTTTTTCCCTCGGAGTGGCGCGCGAACGACCCGCCGCGCGTCCCTTGAAGCACCCGGCCCGGCGGACCTGAGATGCCCTTGCGCCCGCCGCGGTCGGACACAGGCGTCCGCACGCATCAGCGCATTTCGTTACAGGTGTGCACTATATCGAGGCATGCAACTTGTTACAAATTCACGACTCAATTACTGCATTAAAAGTCATGTATTTGAAAAAGTGTTGTAGGAAAAAACATGCCTATGCAGGCATTCAAATGTTAAAAGATTGTTGTTTTTATTCTGTTTTTTCGATAAAAATCGAACAGAATGGCAATTTACCCGCTCTATATTCCATAGCAAATGCTGGTGCTCACTGACTTATATTCATGTACAATTAGTTAAATAATTGTTAAAAGACCAACCGACAAACGGTCAGGGCCCGGGTGCCACTTTTCACCATGAAAAAAGCCGGGATTCCTCACGGAACCCCGGCCTGGCGGTCGGTGCAGCGGTCGGGCCTAAGCCTCGCGGTGCCCGGCGAGGAAGGCGTGCAGGGCCGCCGCCCCCGCGCCCAGGGGGGCATCGCCCGCGGTGCAGAGCAGCAGCCGCCGTGTGGCCCAGGCGTCGCTGAGCGGGCGCGCCACCACGCGCTCGCCGGCCAGGCGCAGCGCCGTGGCCTGCGGCACCACCGCCACGCCCACGCCCTCCCCCACCAGTTGCATCACGGCGTCCAGCCCGCGCACCCGCACGCGGTGGTGCAGGCCGCGGCCATGCTGCAAGGCCTGGTCGTGCAGCAGGCGGCTGAGGCCGCTCTCCACCGGCAACCCGACAAAGGGCCGGTCTAGCAGGTCCACGAAGGGCAGCGGCCGGCGCGTGGAGCGCGCGCCCTGCCGGGGCAGCACCGCCACCAGCCGGTCTTCGCGGAAGAGGCGCGTGTTCAGGCCGTCGGTGCCCACGTGGTCGGACACGATGCCGATGTCGGCCTGCTCCTGGCGCATGCTGAACAGCGCGTCGAGGCTGCTCAGCTCGCGCAGGTCCACGTCGATGTCCGGGTGCTGGACCAGGAAACGGCCCAGCAGCGCCGGCAGGTGCTCGGTCATGGCGGCGGTGTTGCACAGCACGCGCACGGTGCTGCGCACCCCATGGGCGTGCGCCGCCATGTCGGCGTGCAGCGCCTCCAGTCCGCGCTGCAGGCGCCCCGCATGCAACAGCAGGGTGCGGCCGGCGTCGGTGGGGCTCACGCCCTGTTTGGAGCGCCGCAGCAGGCTCGCACCGAGGGCGTGCTCCAGTTGCTGCAACCGCGTGCTGGCGGCGGCCAGCGAGAGGTGGATGTGGCGCGCCCCGGCGGTGATGGAGCCCTGCTCCACGACGGCGGCGAACAGGCGCAGGTCGAACGGGTCGATGCGGTGGGTGGGCACGGCACGGGGCGGCGTCATGGGCGATCCTCCGGAATTGGCGAAGGATACCTCCGGCGATGCGCGATGGACAGACGGCTCCATGGGCCGCACCATGCCGCCCCATGGACCTCCTGCTGCTCGGACTGATCGCTGCTGTTTTTCTCGCCGCCGGGGCGGTCAAGGGCATTTCCGGCATGGGCCTGCCGACCTTCTCCGTCGCGCTGCTCGGCCTGTTCATGCCCACCGCCACAGCGGCCACGCTGATGCTGCTGCCTTCGCTTTTGACGAACATCGCCCAGTGCATCGGCCCCCACGCCCGCACCCTCGCACACCGCCTGTGGCCCATGTGGCTGATGCTGGCCGCGGCCACGGTGTGGAGCCCCTTGCCCGACCTCGGCAGCGCCGGGCCGGGTGCGCGCCTCACGCTGGGCACGGTGCTGGTGGTCTACGGCCTGTGGGGCCTGACCCGGGCGGCCCTGCCCGAGCCGGGCCGGCTCGCGCGGCCCCTGGGCGGTGTGGCGGGCGCGCTCTCGGGCCTGCTCACCGCCGCCACCGGGGTGTTCGTGATGCCCATGGTGCCGTACCTGCAGTCGCTGCGGCTGGAGAAGGACGTGATGATCCAGGCCCTGGGCCTGAGTTTTCTCGTGGCCACGCTGGCCCTGGCGGTGCGGCTGGGGCCGCTGGCCGTGCTCAGCGGCGCGGCGGTGCCGCTGACGGGCCACGCCGTCGCGCTCGCGGCGGCCTTCGCCGGGCTCTGGTTCGGGTCGGTGCTGCGCCGGCGCCTGCCGCTGCCGGTGTTCCAGCGCGCGCTCTACAGTGTGTTCATCGCCCTGGGCGCACTGATGCTCGCCCGCGCCCTATAGGGACCCCATGCCGCCCGACCCCGACGCGCTGGCCCTGGCCGAAGCCCTGGAACGGGCCTACCGGCTGGCGCTTGCGGTGGAGGCGCTCGCGGGCTCGGAAGGCCAGGTGATCTCGGTGATGGCCACGGAACTGCTCGGCGTGCTGGACCAGGCCCGGGCGTCGATGCTGCGGCCCAGCACCAGCAGCCGCACCGGCTGATGAAAACGGCTGCTGTTCGAGGCCAGGATCTGCACGGCCTCGGCCAACGCGGCACCGTCCAGCCCCGGTTCGGCCACCACCAGCGTGGCGCGGCGCGGCCGGAACGCCCGCCAGGCCGACGGATCACCGGTCAGGTAACCGGCGTCCCAGGGATCCGAGGGCTGGCGCGCTCGCCACCACATCGCGTCCTGGCCCTTGACGCGCAGGCGCAGCCACAGGCCCGCGAGCGCGCCACCAGCCGCCGCGAGCTGGTCGCTGCCGTCGAGCCGGCGCGAGAAGGCCTCGACCAGTCCGGCCCGTTCGGCCGGTGGCCCCTGCACCAGCGTGGCCACGGTGAAACGCCCACCCGAGAAACACCAGGCCTGCAGGGCGGCCTCGACAGCCTGCCGCGTGGCGGCCGTGGGCGCGCGGGATGCCTCGACGGCCTGGGCCGGTTCGACGCGCAGCACGGCGCCGTCGAAGCGGGCCGCCAGCGCGCGCGCCCAGGCCGATGCGGATTCGTTCATTCGGGCCCTCCGGGCGCATGACAACAAGGTCGGGCGATGGTAGCCGGGCGGCCTCATACTGCGCATGCCGTCCACTTTCCTTCGCGCCCATGACCACCGACGACAGCCCTGCGCCCCCGCCTCCCGCCGAAGCC
>NZ_JBWKZH010000052.1:0-41280 GCF_059424305.1 Hydrogenophaga sp. GW456-12-10-14-TSB4
CTCCAAACGCGCAGCCCTGCTAGCCCCCGACGCCTACTCCCTCCGAGCCGCCGAAGAGCCACTGGACTTGATCCCTGTTGCGGAACCCTCCGCACCGGTCACGACCGCCGCCCCGGCGGCACAGGCCCCGAAGGGCAACGGCCGCGGGCGAAAACCGACCACCACCGCGACCAGCGCACGCGCCGAAGTGCCGAAGACGCCCGTCCGCGCACCAGCGCCGGTGGTGGCCAAAGCCCCTGAGGTGCGCCAACCCGTCCCCGAGACGCCAGCCGAAACCCGCACCCCCGTCTCGCCGGTGGCCAGCAACCGCCGACGCAGCGGGGGCAAGTCGGGCACTGGGCCGGCGCGGCTGTTCGTGCTGGACACCAACGTCCTGCTGCACGACCCGATGAGCCTGTTCCGCTTCGAGGAACACGACATCTTCCTGCCCATGATCGTGCTCGAGGAGCTCGATGGACACAAGAAGGGCATGACGGAAGTGGCTCGCAACGGCCGCCAGACCAGCCGCACGCTCGACGCCCTGGTTGCCCAGCAAGGCGGCGACATGGCCAAGGGCCTCAAGCTCTCGGCCACCGGCCACCAGTCGGCCCGCGGTCTGCTGTTCTTCCAGACCGAACCCCTGGACAACGCCCTGCCCTCCAGCCTGCCACAGGGCAAGGCCGACAACCAGATCCTGGGCGTGGTGCATGCCCTGCGCGAGCGGTATCCGCAACGCGAGGTGATTCTGGTGTCGAAAGACATCAACATGCGCGTGAAAGCGCGCGCGCTGGGCCTGCCGGCCGAGGACTACCAGAACGACAAGACCCTGGACGATGGGGAACTGCTCTACGCCGGCGCCCTGGCCCTGCCCCAGGACTTCTGGACGCGCCAGAGCAAGACCATCGAGAGCTGGCAAAGCGGCAGCCACACGTTCTACCGCGTGAGCGGCCCCGCCGTGAGCCAGTTCTACATCAACCAGTTCGTGTACTTCGAGGCCCCCGGCGAGCCCTCGCTGTACGCCCGCGTGACCGAGATCCGCGACAAGACGGCGGTGCTCAAGACGCTGAAGGACTACACCCACCTCAAGAACGCCGTGTGGGGCGTGACCAGCCGCAACCGCGAACAGAACTTTGCGCTCAACCTGCTGATGGACCCGGAGATCGACTTCGTGACGCTCGCCGGCACGGCGGGCACCGGCAAGACGCTGATGGCCCTGGCCAGCGGCCTGACGCAGGTGCTCGACGATCGCCGCTACACCGAGATCATCATGACGCGCGCCACCGTGAGCGTGGGTGAGGACATCGGCTTCCTGCCCGGCACCGAGGAAGAGAAGATGGGCCCGTGGATGGGCGCGCTCGACGACAACCTCGAGTTCCTGGCCAAGGGCGACGGCGGCAACGCCGGCGAATGGGGACGCGCGGCGACCAACGAGCTGATCCGAAGCCGCATCAAGGTCAAGAGCATGAACTTCATGCGCGGGCGCACCTTCATGAACCGGTACGTGATCATCGACGAGGCGCAGAACCTGACCCCCAAGCAGATGAAGACCCTGATCACCCGCGCCGGCCCGGGCACCAAGATCATCTGCATGGGCAACCTCGCCCAGATCGACACGCCCTACCTCACCGAAGGTTCGTCGGGCCTGACCTACGCGGTGGACCGCTTCAAAGGCTGGCCGCACGGAGGGCACATCACGCTGGCCCGCGGCGAGCGTTCGCGCCTGGCCGATTTCGCCAGCGAAGTGCTGTAAGCCGGCGGAACTTCCCCATGAAAAAACCCGGCCAAGGCCGGGTTTTTTCATGGGCGTCGCCCGTCGTCAGTAGTCGCTGCCACCGCCCATGCCCCCACCCGCCAGGCTCTCGAAGCGCGTGAGCATGTTCAGGAAGGCCAGCTTCACCGTGCCGGTGGGGCCGTTCCGCTGCTTGCCGATGATGATCTCGGCCACGCCCGGCTCCTTGCAGGCATCCCGGGTGTAGTACTCATCGCGGTAGATGAACATGATGATGTCCGCATCCTGCTCGATGGCGCCGGACTCGCGCAAGTCCGACATCATGGGGCGCTTGTCCGTGCGCTGCTCGACCGAGCGGTTGAGCTGCGAGAGCGCGATCACCGGGCACTGCAGCTCCTTGGCCAGCATCTTCAAGCCCCGCGAGATTTCACCCAGCTCGGTGGCGCGGTTGTCACCGCCGGCCGCACTCGAGCCGCTCATGAGCTGCAGGTAGTCGACCACGATGAGGCCCAGCTTGCCGCACTGCCGGGCCAGGCGGCGCGCGTTGGCACGCAGCTCGCTGGGCGTGAGGCCCGGCGTCTCGTCGATGTGCAGCGACACAGTGCGCAGCTTCTCGATCGCCTCCGTGAGGCGCGGCCATTCGTCGTCCGTGAGTTTGCCGGTGCGCAGGTGCCCCTGGTTGATGCGGCCGATGGAGCCGACCACCCGCACCGCCAGCTGCGACGCGCCCATTTCCATGGAGAACACGGCCACGGGGAGGCCTTCGTTCAGCGCCACGTGTTCGGCGATGTTGATCGCGAACGCGGTCTTGCCCATGGAGGGTCGAGCCGCCAGCACCACCAGGTCGCCCGCCTGCAAGCCCGACGTCATGCGGTCCAGGTCGATGAAGCCGGTGGGCACACCGGTCACATCCGCCGGGTTGTCGGCCATCTCCTGCACGCGGTCCAGGAGGTCGACCACGAGCTTGTCCATGCTCTGGAAGCCCTCCTTCATCCGCGAGCCTTCCTCGCCGATCTTGAAGACCTTCTGCTCGGCCTCGTCCAGAATCTTGGCGACCGGCCGCCCTTGCGGGTTGAAGGCGGCGGTCGCGATCTCGTCGCTGGCGGCCACGAGTTTGCGCAGGATGGCGCGCTCCCGCACGATCTCGGCATAGCGGCGGATGTTCGCCGCGCTCGGCACGTACTGCGCCAGCGAGTTGAGGTAGCCCAGCCCGCCCGCCTCTTCGGCCTTGCCAAAACTCTGCAGGTGCTCGAAGACCGTCACCACGTCAGCCGGCTTGCTGGCATTGACCAGCGTGGCGATGGCTGAATAGGCCAGCCGGTGCTCGTAGCGGTAGAAGTCGGAGTCGTTGATCAGGTCAGCGACCCGGTCCCAGGCGCCGTTGTCGAGCAACAGGCCGCCCAGCACACTGGACTCGGCCTCGATCGAATGGGGTGGGACCCGCAGTTGGGCGATCTGGTGGTCGGCGCTGCCGCCGACCTCGTCAAGGCCGGGATCAAAGGAGGAGAAGGAACTCGAGAAAGCAGTCGACATGGGTGTTCGGAAGTTAGGGGCCATGGTACCCCCTGGGGGTGTCGGCCGTCATGGGACAACCCTGTGCACAACCTGTTCAAAGGCGGTGAATTGCGGTGCAGGCGCCGAAAGGGAGCAGGCATGAAAAAAGCCGCTGCCCGGAGGGAAGCGGCTTTCGGGCAGGCGCCTTGGCGCCCGCGGGGCACTCAGGCGGTTTCGCCGAGCACCGAGACGTTGACGTCCACCGTCACGTCGGTGTGCAGGTTCACGCTCAGCGTGTAGTCACCCACGTTCTTGAGCGGGCCGTTCGGCATGCGCACGTCGGACTTGGCCACGGCGAAGCCTTGCTTGTTCAGCTCGTCGGACACGTCGCGGTTGGTCACGGAACCAAACAGGCGGCCGTCCACACCGGCCTTTTGCGACAGCTTGACCGTGAGGCCGGCCAGCTTCTCGCCCAGGGCCTGGGCTTGCGCCAGGGTTGCAGCGGCTTCTTTTTCGAGCTTCGCGCGGTTGGCTTCAAATTCGGCGATGGCTTGCGCGGTGGCGCGGCGGGCCTGACCCGTGGGGATCAGGAAGTTGCGGGCGTAGCCGTCTTTGACCTTGACCTTGTCACCAAGGGCGCCGACTTTGGCAACTTTTTTGAGCAGGATGATTTGCATGTCAGGCTCTCTTTCAGACGCGGTGCTGGTCGCTGTAGGGCAGCATGGCCAGGAAGCGTGCGCGCTTGATGGCGGTGTTGACCTGGCGCTGGTAGAAGGCACGGGTGCCGGTCAGGCGCGCGGGGATGATCTTGCCGTTTTCGGCGATGAAGTCACGCAGGACATCAACGTCCTTGTAGTCGACTTCTTCGACGTTGGCCACGGTGAAGCGGCAGAAGCGCTTGCGCTTGAAGAGCAGCGACTGGGTGTTGCGCTTCGGGCGCTTGTCTTTGTTGAAACGTTTGGGTGCAGCCATGATGGGCCTTCCTATGTTTTGCTGAAATCTTGGATGTGGAACACCACGCCTTTGCCGTTGCGCGCATTCGTCATGAAACCGTGAAACTCGCAAACCGCATCCAGGCCCTGTCGGGAGAGGATTTCGGCCTGGGCACCGAAGGCGATGGCCCTCAGTTGCAACTTCACCTGCCGGGGTGTGTCCATCTCGACGACCTGGGACTCGTGTTCAAGCACGAGGTTGACGGCCGGGATGCCTGCCGGTGTGTAACGCAGGCTCTGCACCTGCACCACCACGGCGGACAACTGGAGACGGTTCACCCGATGACGATGTCGCGCCGCGAACTCAGGCGGCGGCCTGCTCCTGCGACTGGTGCGGGGCCGGCTGTTGAAGCTTGCGGGCTTCTTCGCGCTCGACCGACTTCATCATGGCCGAAGGACCGGTGTCGGCCTTCTTGCGCAGCACGGTGAGGTGACGCAGCACGGCATCGTTGAACTTGAACGCGTGTTCCAGTTCAGCCATCACGGCCTGATCGGCCTCGATGTTGACGCACAGGTAGTGGGCCTTGGACAGCTTGTTGATCTGGTAAGCCATCTGGCGACGGCCCCAGTCTTCAACACGGTGGATCTTGCCGCCACCGTTGGTGATCATGCCCTTGTAACGCTCCAGCATGGCCGGAACCTGTTCGCTTTGGTCCGGATGGATCAGCAAAACGATTTCATAGTGACGCATAGACACTCCTTGAGGATGAGCCATGGGGTAACCCACAGCGGGATTCAGCCACCCGCCGCGTCTGGAAGCGGTGTGGCAAGGCGAAAAGCTCACGATTATAGCAAATCGCGGCTTTTCGGCGCCATGGGCGCTTCAGCGGTCGTTCAGCGCCTGGTCCAGCGGTGCGAACTTCTCGGGCCCCACCGCTTCCCGGATGCGGGGAGCCAGTTCCGCCAGCTGCTCATAGTTGCCGGCCGCTTCCACGGCCAGGTTCAGGCGGAACCCTCTCAGACCCAGGCTGGCGGTGAGCCGCGTGGCGATGGGATAGGCGTCCTGGTAGCGCTGCATCGGACTGCGCGACTTGTGCTCCCTGACCGCCTCCTCCTGCGCTGCCGCGGTCGCCTGCTCGGCCGCCGATGGGCGGGGACCCGAATCGGTGATCAGGCCCAGCTCGAACAGGTGCTCGACGTCTTCCTGGGACACACCCATGGCAGCCGATGCCGTGAGCAGCTCCGCCATGGAGCGCCGGCCATCGACGAGGATGAAGACCGACCGTTGGCGCGGTGTCAGCGGTACCGAGCGGTCTTTCATGACCTGCAGCCCGGTTTCGGTTTTCACAATGCTCATGGGTTCTCTCAAGGAAGCTCCACCGGGGCTGGTTTGTACCGGTCACCGGGAGAGCTCGACGCGGAAGTTGGATGAAACGAGCTTTACATGCGACTGGCGGCATTTGAATTGGGGTTTATCCATACCGGGGCACCCATGAAAAAGCCCGCACAAGGCGGGCTCTGTGAAGAAAGTCGCACCCGCTGCGGGAGCGGATGCGGCTCGGGGCGCCGTCAGTCCTTGGCGTAGATGTCCACGTCCTTGGTCTCGCGGATGAAGATCATGCCGATGATGAACGTGCCGGCGGCCACGATCACCGGGTACCAGAGGCCGTAGAAGATGTCGCCGGTCGCGGCCACCATGGCGAACGCCGTGGTGGGCAGCAAGCCGCCGAACCAGCCGTTGCCGATGTGGTACGGCAGGCTCATCGAGGTGTAGCGGATCCGCGTGGGGAACATCTCGACCAGCATGGCGGCGATCGGGCCGTACACCATGGTCACCAGGATCACGAGGAACACCAGGATGAGCAGGACCATGCCCTTGTTCATCTTGGCGGGATCCGCGGGAGTGGTCAGGCCTTCGGCCTTGGCGGTGTCGGTCAACGCCTTGCGGAAGTCGGCAATGGTCTTGGCGCTGTCAGCCGCAAACGCATCGCGCTTCTCGTTGAGCACGCCCACGGGCGAGTTCAGCACCTTGTCGCCCATCGTGACCGTCGCAGGTGCGCCGGCCGGGCCCTGCACGCTGGTGTACGGGATGTACGCTTGCGTGAGTGCGCGCTTGGCGATGTCGCACGAGGTGCGGAAATCGATGTCGCGTGCAATCGGGCTGCCCTGGAACGAGCATTCCTTCAGGTCGGCCGTCACCGTCACCTTGTTGGCCTTCTGCGCAGCCACCAGCGCCGGGTTGGCGTAGTTGAGCAGCATCGGGAACACGGTGAAGTAGGTCAGCGCGGCAATCAGGCAACCACCCATGATGATGGGCTTGCGGCCGATCTTGTCGGACAGCGTACCGAAGAAGATGAAGAACGGCGTACCGATCAACAGCGACGCGGCGATCAACAGGTTGGCGGTCGTCGCGTCCACCTTGGCGATGGTCGTCAGGAAGAACAGCGCGTAGAACTGGCCGGTGTACCAGACCACAGCCTGGCCGGCGGTCAGGCCCAGCAGCGCCAGGATCACGACCTTCAGGTTCTTCCACTGGCCGAAGGATTCGGTCAGCGGCGCCTTGGAGGTCTTGCCCTCGGACTTCATCTTCTGGAACGCCGGCGACTCGTTGAGGCTCAAGCGGATCCAGACCGAAATGCCCAGCAGCAGGATGGACACCAGGAACGGAATGCGCCAGCCCCATTCGCCGAACTCCTTGTCGCCCATGGCCGTGCGCACGCCCAGGATCACCAGCAGCGACAGGAACAGACCCAGCGTCGCCGTGGTCTGAATCCATGCCGTGTAGGCGCCCCGTTTGCCGTGCGGCGCGTGCTCGGCCACATAGGTCGCGGCACCGCCGTACTCACCGCCCAGCGCCAGGCCTTGCAGCATGCGCAGGATGATGAGGATGACGGGAGCGGCCAGACCGATGGACGCGTAGCTGGGCAGCAGACCCACGATGAACGTGGACGCGCCCATGATCAGGATGGTCACCAGGAAGGTGTACTTGCGCCCGATCATGTCGCCCAGGCGGCCGAAGAAGATCGCACCGAACGGCCGCACCAGGAAGCCGGCCGCGAAGGCCAGCAAGGCGAAGATGTAGGCGGATGTTGGATCGAGACCCGAGAAGAACTGCCGCGCGATGATCGCCGCGAGCGAGCCGTACAGGTAGAAGTCATACCACTCGAAAACCGTCCCTAGAGAAGAGGCGAAGATCACCTTTCTCTCCTCCTTGGTCATCGGTGCAGAAGCACTGGCCGTCGAAGTTGCCATGATGTTGAAGTCTCCTAAGTTAGATGGCTGGCACAAGATGCCATCGCAGTGTTTTAGGAGCGTCTGACAAGAAACTGACATTGCGAGTCCGCAGGCCGCCGGCGCCCTCGGAACTGGTGTAAACCCCTAAGCGCCAGTGCCCTTGCGGCGCTGCAGCAAGCTCAGCAGGCCGATCACGACGAAGCCCACGGGCACACCGAAGACCCCTGCGGACAAAGGCTGGATGCCGAACCAGAGGTCCTGGCCGGCCGGCAGCGCGAAGAAGGCGCGCACGGTGGGCGCGTTGATCATCATGTACAGCACCGTGGTGCCCAGTCCGATCAGCATTCCGGCCACGGCGGCCGGGCCGGTGGTGCGGGACCAGAAGATGCCCATGATCATCGCGGGCACGAAGGCCGAGGCGGCGAGCGAGAATGAGGACGCCACCAGCGGCAGGATCTCGGCCGGCTTGAGCGCGGCCACGAAGGCCGCCAGCGTGGCCACACTGAGCAAGGCGAACTTGGAGAGGATCACGCGCTGTTCGGGCGTGACATTGCGCTTGACCTCATGGCAGTAGGTGTCGCGCACCAGCGAATTGCTGATCGTGAGCAGCAGGCCATCGGCGGTCGACAGCGCCGCCGCCAGGCCTCCTGCCGCCACGAGACCGGAGACCACGTAAGGCATGCCGCCCAGCTCAGGGGTGGCCAGCATGATGACGTCGGCCCCCAGGCGGAGCTCACCGAACTGCAGGATGCCGTCGCCGTTGATGTCGCTCACCGAGACCAGCGAGCCGTCCATGCGCGACCACTGCGCGATCCAGGGCGGCAAGGCATCGAAACTGCTGCCCACCACGTTCTGCATCACCTCGTACTTCACCAGCACCGCCAGCGCAGGCGCGCTCAGGTACAGCAGGGTGATGAAGAACAGCGACCAGGCCACCGAGGAGCGCGCGGTCGCCACGGAGGGCGTGGTGTAGTAGCGCGTGAGCAGGTGAGGCAGGCCGGCGGTGCCGACCATGAGGCAGAACATCAGGGCCAGGAAGTTCGCGCGCGACGACTGGAAGGTCTCGCGCTCGGCCGCCGTGCCGTCCGGGTCACCCGCGAAGGCCTGGCTGTGCGGCAACAGCCCGCCCAGCGGTCGGGACCGCTCCTCGCTTTCCTGCATGGCGCGGGTCCATCGCTCGCGCGCCGTCGCCACGTCGGGCGGCAACGCGGCCAGTTCGCGCGTGGCGGCGACCACCAGCGCCATGTCGGCGTTCTGCGATTTGAGCGCGCGAACGCGCTCCTGCTTGGCGGCGCGCTCGCGCCTGAGCGTGCCCTCCACGTCCTGCAGCCACACGGCGTACTCTCGCGCGCGCCGCCCGAACTCGGCCTGCACCTGCTGTTCGGCCGGCGAGGCCATGAGCTCGTGTTCGAGCTTGGCGATCTTCTCGAGCTGTTCGCCGTACACCAGCGGCGCCAGCGGGCTGCCCAGCTGCTTGTAGGCCAGCCAGGACACCGGGATGAGGAAGGCGAGCAGCAGGATGATGTACTGCGCGACCTGGGTCCAGGTGATGGCCTTCATGCCCCCCAGGAACGAGCACAGCACCACCCCGCCCAGGCCCAGCATGATCCCGATCTCGAACTGCACGCCGGTCAGCCGCGAGGCCACCAGGCCGATGCCGTAGATCTGCGCGACCACGTAGGTGAAGGAACACAGCACGGCGGAAAACGCCGCGATGCGCCGCGGCCAGCGGCCGCCGAAGCGCTCCTTGAAGTAGTCCGGCACCGTGTACAGATTGAGCTTGCGCAGATGGGGCGCAATGAGCAAGGCCACGAGGCAGAAGCCCCCGGTCCAGCCCAGCACATAGGCCAAGCCGCCGGCCTGTGTCTCGGTGCCGCCGAAACCCTGCAGGTACAGCCCGCCCGCAAGGCTGATGAAGGACGCCGCGCTCATCCAGTCGGCGGCGGCGGCCATGCCGTTGTAAACGGGCGGAATGCGCCGCCCGGCGACGTAGTACTCCTCGGGATCGGCGGTGCGGCTGTAGATGCCGATGCCGCCGTACATCATCACCGTGGAGAACAGGAAGATGGGCCCCAGCCAGCGCCGCGACAGGCCGCTCTGCTCGGCCCAGGCCATGAGCAGCAGGAAGGCGATCAGGGCCAGGATGTAGAACGCCAGGAACCGGTGCAGCCGGCGCTGGTAGGCCGCGTAGGCGGGGCTGTCAGGCATCGCCGGCCTCGCCTGCCCCGTCGCGCGCCTCCTGCGCTTCCAGGCGGCTCATGACGCTGGCGTAGACGACGACCACGACGATGAACACCAGGACCGCCCCCTGGGCCGCCATCCAGAAGTGCACCGGCCAGCCCATCACGACGACGCTGAGTTCCCGTGCGAAGAAGCAGACCCCGAACGAGGCCAGCACCATGACCGACAACAGCACCGCCTTCAGCGCCAGGGCGCGGCGGTCGTGTTCGTCGGTCGTGGAGGGGCGCTCGGACATCACCGGATCATCGCACCCGGGCGGCTCGCGCCGCCTAGGTATTTGCTCGCAGCAGCGAGGCGATCACTCCTTCGCCAGCTGCTTCCAGGTGTCGATCACGCTGTCCGGGTTGAGCGAGATCGAGCTGATGCCCTCGTCGCGCAGCCATTCGGCGAAGTCGGGATGGTCGCTGGGGCCCTGGCCGCAGATGCCCACGTACTTGCCCTCGGCCTTGCAGGCGCCGATGGCCATCGTCAGCAGGGCCTTGACGGCCGGGTCGCGCTCGTCGAAGTCGCGCGCCAGCAGCTCCAGGCCCGAGTCGCGGTCCAGGCCCAGCGTGAGCTGCGTCAGGTCGTTGGAGCCGATCGAGAAGCCGTCGAAGAACTGGAGGAACTGCTTGGCGAGCACCGCGTTGCTGGGGATCTCGCACATCATGATGACCTTGAGGTCGTTCACGCCGCGCTTGAGGCCCTTGTCGGCCAGCAGCCCGGTGACGCGCTCGGCCTGGGCCAGCGTGCGCACGAAGGGCACCATCACCTGCACGTTGGTCAGGCCCATGTCTTCGCGCACGCGCTTGAGCGCCTCGCATTCCATGGCAAACGCCTCGCGGAACTCTTCGCTGACGTAGCGCGCTGCGCCCCGGAAGCCCAGCATGGGGTTCTCTTCCTCGGGCTCGTAGCGCGAGCCGCCCACCAGCTTGCGGTACTCGTTGCTCTTGAAGTCGGACAGGCGGACGATGACGGGCTTGGGCCAGAAGGCCGCCGCGATCGTGGCCACCCCCTCGGCCACCTTGTCGACGTAGAACGCGCGCGGCGAGGCATGGCCTCGCGCCACGGACTCGACCGCCTTCTTCAAATCGGCGTCGACATTCGGGTAGTCCAGGATGGCCTTGGGGTGCACGCCGATGTTGTTGTTGATGATGAATTCGAGCCGCGCCAGGCCCACTCCGCCGTTGGGGATCTGGGCGAAGTCGAACGCCAGCTGGGGGTTGCCCACGTTCATCATGATCTTCACGTCCAGCGCCGGCATCTCGCCGCGCTGCACTTCGGTGATCTCGGTCTCGAGCAGGCCGTCGTAGATGTTGCCGGTATCGCCTTCGGCGCAGCTCACCGTGACCAGCGTGCCGTCCTTGAGCAGGTCGGTCGCGTCACCGCAGCCCACCACGGCCGGGATGCCCAGCTCCCGCGCGATGATGGCGGCGTGGCAGGTGCGCCCGCCGCGGTTGGTCACGATGGCGCTGGCGCGCTTCATCACCGGTTCCCAGTTCGGGTCGGTCATGTCGGTCACCAGCACGTCGCCCGGCTGCACCTTGTCCATCTCGCTGATGTTGTGCACCAGGCGCACGGGACCGGTGCCGACCTTCTGGCCGATCGCGCGGCCGCTGGCCAGCACGGCGCCCTTGCCCTTGAGCTTGTAGCGCACCTCGGTCTTGCCGGCGCTCTGGCTCTTCACCGTCTCGGGCCGCGCCTGCAGGATGTAGATCTGGCCGTCGGTGCCGTCCTTGCCCCACTCGATGTCCATCGGGCGGCCGTAGTGCTGCTCGATCACCAGGGCGTACTTCGCCAGTTGTTCGACGTCGGCGTCGGAGAGGCTGTAGCGGTTGCGCTGCTCCACCGGCACGTCCACGGTCTTCACCAGCTTGCCGCTGGCGGCCTTTTCCTCGGGCGTGCTGAACACCATCTGGATCAGCTTGGAGCCCAGGTTGCGGCGGATCAGCGCGCGCTTGCCGGCCTTGAGCATGGGCTTGTGCACGTAGAACTCGTCCGGGTTCACCGCGCCCTGCACCACCGTTTCGCCCAGGCCGTAGCTGGAGGTGATGAAGACCACCTCCTCGAAACCGCTCTCGGTGTCGATGGTGAACATGACGCCGGCCGCGCCGGTGTCGGAGCGCACCATGCGCTGCACGCCAGCGGAGAGCGCCACGTCGGCATGGGCGAAGCCCTTGTGCACGCGGTAGCTGATGGCGCGGTCGTTGTACAGGGAGGCGAACACCTCCTTCATCTTGTGCAGCACCTCTTCGATGCCCACCACGTTCAGGAAGGTTTCCTGCTGGCCGGCGAACGAGGCGTCGGGCAGGTCTTCGGCGGTGGCCGAGGAGCGCACCGCGAACGAGGCCTTGGCATTGCCCGCGCTCAGGGTGACGAAGGCGTCGCGGATCGATTTCTCGAGGTCGGCCGGGAACGGCTGGTTTTCGACCATGGCGCGGATTTCGGCACCGGCCTGGGCCAGGGCCCGCACGTCTTCGGTGTCCAGCTGGTCCAGCCGGGCGTTGATGCGCTCGGTCAGGCCATCGTGCTTGAGGAATTCGCGGAAGGCGTGCGCCGTGGTGGCAAAGCCGGTCGGCACCTTCACGCCGGTGGGCAACTGCGAAATCATCTCGCCGAGGCTGGCGTTCTTGCCGCCGACGGACTCGACATCGCTCATTCGCAGTTTTTCGAACGGCACGACCAGATCGGTCGCTCCAAACAGCTGGGACATGGGAAAGCTCCTAAGGTTGAAAAACCGGGGGTTCCATGCGCCAGCTGGGCGACCTGTTGTTCTGTTGTGGGTCCGGCACCGGGCAGGGAAGTACATCCAGGGTGCCGACGGCAGGATAATGACGTCGGCACAACACCCAGCATTGTAAGGACGCGGCACCATGCCCAATCGGACGGTCTTTTTCATCTCGGACGGCACCGGCATCACGGCCGAAACCTTCGGCAACGCCATCCTGAACCAGTTCGAGGCCACCATGCGCCGGGTCCGGCTGCCCTTTCTGGACAGCGTGGACAAGGCGCACCAGGCGGTGCGCCAGATCAACCACGTCGCCGAGGTCGAGGGCAAGCGCCCGCTGGTGTTCACGACCGTGGTCGACATGGACGTCCTGTCGGTGTTCCGCACCCAGTGCCAGGGCGTGCTGCTGGACATGTTCGGCACCTTCGTCGCGCCGCTGGAGCACGAGCTCGGCATCAAGTCCAACCACCGCGTGGGCCGTTTTTCGGACGCCTCCAAGAGCCAGGCCTACCACGACCGCATCGAGGCCATCAACTTCTCGCTGGCCCACGACGACGGCCAGAGCCACAAGGACCTGGAGGGCTCCGACGTGATCCTGGTGGGCGTGAGCCGCAGCGGCAAGACGCCGACCTCGCTCTACCTCGCCATGCAGTACGGCCTGAAGGCCTCGAACTACCCGCTCATTCCGGAGGACTTCGAGCGCCGCCAGTTGCCTCCTGCCCTGGCGCCGCACCGCAAGAAGATCTTCGGCCTCACGATCGCCCCCGAGCGCCTGAGCGAGATCCGCAACGAGCGCCGCCCCAATTCGCGCTACGCGCAGTTGGACAACTGCCGCATGGAAGTGGCCGAAGCCGAAGCCATGATGCGCCGCGAAGGCATCCGCTGGCTCTCGACCACCACGAAGTCGATCGAGGAAATCGCCACCACCATCCTGCAGGAGATCCGGCCCGAGCGGCTCGAGTACTGAGGGCCCGGCGCGGGCGCTGTCAGAAAGACGTCAGCCAGTGCCCGAAAAATGGGCCGGCGGGCCCTGCCCGTTCCCGCCCTTCCCTGCCCCTGCGGCAGACGCCAACACCTATTCGAGACATGATCAAGATCTTCATCGCCTTCGTCATCTTCGCCGCCGTCGCCCTCTTTGCCCTCATGAAGGGTGGCGACATCGACATGGGCGGTGAGAAGCACGGCATGGATGCCCCGCACACCGAGCAGGCGGCTCCCGCCGCACCCGCAGCCCCTGCGGCACCAGCGCCCGCCGAACAGCCCAAGTAAGCCAGGAACAAGGCGCGGGTCAGCCCCGCGTCAGCCAGAGGTCAGTGCACCGTAAGTGCCAGGTCCTACGCTCCATGTCACCCGAAATCAACCCGAGAGACATGCATGGACGAGAACCTGGTTCAGCGGATCGCGAGCCATCCGACCTACCTTCAACTCAAGGCGAAACGATCGCGTTTCGGCTGGTGGCTCACGCTGGCGATGATGGCCGTGTACTACGGCTTCATCCTGCTGGTCGCCTTTGACAAGGCCTTGCTGTCGCAACTCACGGGCGACGGCGTCATGACCGTCGGCATCCCGCTGGGCTTCGGCGTCATCGTCTTCACGATCGTCATCACCGCGGTCTACGTCAGGCGCGCCAACACCGAGTTCGACGAGCTTTCGGCCGCCGTGGCCAAGGCGGTGCAGCAATGAGGCGCGTGCTCACCCTGCTGGCCCTGGCCAGCGTGTCCGTCGCGGCATGGGCCGCCGGCGCCGACCTCGGCCAGGCCGACAAGCAGGCCACCAACTGGACGGCCATCGGCATGTTCGGCCTCTTCGTGCTGGGCACGCTGTACATCACCAAATGGGCGGCCGCCAAGACCCGCTCCGCGTCGGACTTCTACACCGCCGGCGGCGGCATCACCGGCTTTCAGAACGGCCTGGCCATCGCGGGCGACTACATGTCGGCCGCGTCCTTCCTGGGCATCTCGGCGGCGGTGATGGCCTCCGGCTTCGACGGCCTGATCTACTCCATCGGCTTCCTCGTGGGCTGGCCCGTCATCACCTTCCTGATGGCCGAGCGCCTGCGCAACCTGGGCAAGTTCACCTTCGCCGACGTGGCCGCGTTCCGCTTCCAGCAGGCCCCCATCCGCATCTTCGCGGCCTCGGGCACGCTGGTGGTGGTCGCGTTCTACCTGATCGCGCAGATGGTGGGCGCGGGGCAGCTGATCAAGCTGCTGTTCGGCCTGGAATACTGGATCGCCGTGGTGATCGTGGGCGCGCTGATGATGGTCTACGTGCTCTTCGGCGGCATGACTGCCACCACCTGGGTACAGATCATCAAGGCCTGCCTGCTGCTGGGCGGCGCGTCCTTCATGGCCTTCATGGTGCTGCTGCACTTCGGCTTCAGCCCCGAAGCCATGTTCGCCGGTGCGGTGAAGATCAAGACCGAGCTTGCGCTCAAGGACGGCAAGGTGGCCGAAGCGGCGGCCTCCATCGGGCAGTCCATCATGGGCCCGGGCAACTTCGTCAAGGACCCGATCTCGGCCATCAGCTTCGGCATGGCGCTGATGTTCGGCACCGCCGGCCTGCCCCACATCCTGATGCGCTTCTTCACCGTGCCCAGCGCCAAGGAAGCCCGCAAGTCCGTGATGTGGGCCACCGGCTGGATCGGCTACTTCTACCTGCTGACCTTCATCATCGGTTTCGGTGCCATCACCTTCGTGCTGACCAACCCGCAGTTCCTCGATGCCAAGGGCGGCCTGCTCGGCGGCAACAACATGGCCGCCGTGCACCTGGCCAGCGCCGTGGGCGGCAACGTGTTCCTGGGCTTCATCTCGGCCGTGGCCTTCGCCACCATCCTGGCCGTGGTGGCCGGCCTCACGCTCTCGGGCGCCTCGGCCGTGTCGCACGACCTCTATGCCACCGTGCTGAAGAAAGGCAAGGCCGATTCGGCCGCCGAGCTGCGCGTGTCCAAGATCACCACCATCGGCCTGGGCATCGTCGCCGTGGTGCTGGGCATCGCCTTTGAAAAGCAGAACATCGCCTTCATGGTCTCGCTGGCCTTCGCCATCGCGGCCTCGGCCAACTTCCCCGTGCTCTTCATGAGCGTGCTGTGGAAGGACTGCACCACCAAAGGCGCGGTGATCGGCGGCTTCCTCGGTCTGGTGTCCTCGGTCGCCCTGACCGTGGTCTCGCCTTCGGTGTGGGAAGCGACACTGGGCAACCCCAAGGGCTCCGCCCTGTTCCCCTACACCTCGCCCGCGCTGTTCTCCATGGCGATCGGCTTCGCGGGCATCTGGCTGTTCTCGGTGCTGGACAAGAGCCAGCGCGCACGGGTGGACCGGGCCGGCTTCCTGGCCCAGCAGGTGCGCTCCGAAACGGGCATCGGCGCTGCCGCGGCCAGCGCCCACTGAAACGGCGAACCAGCCCGGGGCCTCACGGCACCCGGGCCTTGCGGTATCAGGCCGCGACGGCTTCGGCCGGTGCCGCCACCGGCTGGCGGATCAGGTGGTCGAAGGCGCTGAGCGCGGCCTTCGATCCCTCGCCGGCGGCGATCACGATCTGCTTGTACGGCACCGTCGTGCAGTCGCCCGCCGCGAACACGCCGGGCACGTTGGTGTGGCCCTTGGCGTCCACCACGATCTCGCCGAAGCGACTCAGCTCCACCGTGCCCTTGAGGAACTCGGTGTTGGGCACCAGACCGATCTGCACGAACACCCCTTCGAGCTCGACGTGCTTCACCTCGCCGCTCACGCGGTCCTTGTAGCTCAGGCCGTTGACCTTGCCGTCGGCGCCGGTGATCTCGGTCGTCTGCGCGTTCACGTGGATGTCCACGTTGGGCAGGCTCTTGAGCTTGCTCACCAGCACGGCATCGGCCTTGAGCGCATCGGCGAACTCGATCAGCGTCACGTGCTTCACGATGCCCGCCAGGTCGATCGCGGCCTCGACGCCCGAGTTGCCGCCGCCGATCACCGACACGCGCTTGCCCTTGAACAGCGGGCCGTCGCAGTGCGGGCAGTAAGCCACGCCCTTGTTGCGGTACTCGGCCTCGCCGGGCACGTTGACATTGCGCCAGCGCGCGCCGGTGGACAGGATCACGCTGCGCGCGCTCAAGGTCGCGCCGTTGGCCATCTGCACCTGGATCAGGCCGTTGGGCTCGCTCGCCGGGATCAGCCTGTCGGCGCGCTGCAGGTTCATGATGTCCACGTCGTAGTGCCGCACCTGCGCTTCGAGCGCGGCGGCGAACTTCGGGCCGTCGGTTTCGAGCACGCTGATGTAGTTCTCGATCGCCATCGTGTCGTTGACCTGGCCGCCGAAACGCTCGGCCGCCACGCCCACGCGGATGCCCTTGCGGGCGGCGTACACCGCCGCCGCCGCACCGGCCGGGCCGCCGCCGACGATCAGCACGTCGAACGGGTCCTTGGCGTCGAGCTTCGCGGCTTCGCGCGCGTCGGCATTCACGTCGAGCTTGCCGACGATCTCTTCCACCGTCATGCGGCCCGAGCCGAACACCTTGCCATTGAGGAACACGATGGGCACGGCCATGATCTCGCGCGCCGTCACCTCGTCCTGGAAGGCGCCGCCTTCGATCACCGTGGTCCGGATCTTCGGGTTCTGGATCGCCATCAGGCTCAACGCCTGCACCACGTCCGGGCAGTTGTGGCAGGTCAGGGACATGTAGACCTCGAAGTCGAAGTCACCGTCCAGCGCCCGGATCTGTTCGAGCACGTCCTGCTCGACCTTGGGTGGGTGGCCACCGGTCCACAACAGGGCCAGCACCAGCGAGGTGAATTCGTGGCCCAGCGGCAGGCCGGCAAAGCGCAGCGAGGTGTCGCTGCCGGCGCGCTGCAGGGTGAAGGAAGGCCGGCGCGCGTCCTGGCCATCGGTCTTCAGGGTGATCTTGTCGCTGCGCAGCGCCTGGATGGTCTGCAGCAGATCGAGCATTTCGCGGGAGCTCTCAGAGTCGCTCAAGGAAGCGACGATCTCGAAAGGTTGTGTCACGCGCTCGAGGTAAGCGCCGAGTTGAGCCTTGAGGGTGTCGTCCAACATGTTGTGTTTCCTTTATCAAGCGACTTTGAGAACCGGCCTCCTCAGGGATTGAAAGGCGGCCAGGGGGCAACCCGGCGGGCCTTCTGGGCCCGCGGGTTCTTCGATATCCAACCGGTGAGGCCGGGCCTCATCTCGGATCAGAACGGTGGATCAGATCTTGCCGACCAGGTCCAGCGAAGGAGCGATGGTCTTGGCGCCTTCGTTCCACTTGGCCGGGCAGACTTCGCCGGGGTGAGCGGCGGTGTACTGGGCGGCCTTGAGCTTGCGCAGCGTTTCCTTGACGTCGCGGGCAATCTCGTTGGAGTGGATTTCAGCGGTCTTGATCGTGCCTTCGGGGTTGATGATGAAGGTGCCGCGCAGCGCCAGGCCTTCTTCGGGGATGTGCACGCCGAACGCGTTGGTCAGCACGTGGGTCGGGTCGCCCACCAGCGGGAACTTGGCCTTGCCCACGGCGGGCGAGGTTTCGTGCCACACCTTGTGCGAGAAGTGCGTGTCGGTGGTGACGATGTAGACCTCGGCACCGGCCTTCTGGAATTCGGCGTAGTTCTCGGCAGCGTCTTCCACTTCGGTCGGGCAGTTGAAGGTGAAGGCAGCGGGCATGAAGATCAGCACCGACCACTTGCCCTTCAGCGTTTCGTCGCTGACGTCGATGAACTTGCCGTTCAGAAAGGCCGTGGTCTTGAAAGGCTGGACGCTGGTATTGATCAGGGACATGGTTTTCCTTGGGTTGGGTTGAGAAAAGAAGCGGCGACCAGAAAGGGTTTTCCGTATCGCCATGGAATGAATGATAGCAAATAACTACCAATCTCAAGGATTGATAGTGTTTATCCGCCCGATAGCTTTTCTTGTTGCTGTGCAGCAACTCGCCCGATGAGGGCCATTCGTGTTTACCACATTCCGGCGACAGCCCTATTGAGGCTCGTCTTCAGAGGGCAAACCGCGTTCCTGCCAGAAGCTTTCCGGCATGCCGCGATCGGGCTATCACAAAAAAATTATCAAAAACTTAACAAGAATGGTTTTCATTTGTAATAATAAAAAAAGTAGCCAGCCCGCCCCTCCCCCTGCCGTCCTTTGTGTGATGCGCGCGATGTCGAGTGGATGCATGCCAGCCAACTCCATCAACGCATGCATACGTAAGGATTTTCGATGTCGAGAGCATCCACCCCGTCGGCCGGCCGGCGCGGCGTTTCGTCGGACTACCGCTTCCCCCTGCAGGCCACGGCGGTCGCCTGCAGCCTGTACGTGATGAGCCTGGGCGTGGCCCACGCCCAGCAGGCCGAGACGACCTCCTTGTCCGAGGTCGTGGTATCGGCTTCCGGCTTCGAGCAGAAGATCACCGATGCGCCCGCCTCCATTTCCGTCATCACGCAGGAGGAACTCTCGCGCCGGCCTTACGTGACCCTGCTCGATGCCGTGCGCGACATCGAAGGCGTGGACGTGGGCGAAACCCGCGACAAGACCGGCCAGGGCACGATTTCCATGCGCGGCATGGGCTCGGACTACACCCTGATCCTGGTGGACGGCAAGCGCCAGAACAACCACGGCGACATCTACCCCAACAGCTTCAGCGGCAACCAGTTCGGCCACGTGCCGCCGATGGACGCCATTGAGCGGATCGAAGTCATCCGCGGCCCCGCCTCCACGCTGTACGGCGCGGATGCCATGGGCGGCGTGATCAACATCATCACCAAGAAGGTGGCCAACAAGTGGAGTGCCTCGGTCACCCACGGCCGCACCTTCGAGACCAAAGACGAGTACGGCAACGACCGCACCACCGACTTCTATGTGTCCGGCCCCCTGGTGGAAGGCAAGCTGGGCCTGACCCTGCGCGGCAGCCTCTACAACCGCGACGCCTCCAACCCGATCTACAACTCGGTGACCGACCCCGCTGGCGCGGTGCACGACCGCTCGCTGGGCTTCGGCGGCGGCGGCAAGACGGTGGAAAACGAAAACAAGGCGCTGGGTGCGCGCCTGTCCTGGGCCCTCACGGACAAGCAGACGGTCTACGTGGACGTGGACACCTCCAGGCAGACCTACGACAACCGGATCCGGATCAACGACGCTGGCGTGGAAGAGTACCCCGTCGGCACGGTGGATTCGCTGGCCGCCATCTGGACCGCCAGCGGCGCCGGCGCCAGCCGCCGCGCCAACCCCCGTGCCGGCTATGCCCCCGAGCAGGAGTTCACCCGCGACACGTTCTCGGTGACCCACGAAGGCAAATGGGACATCGGCAACAGCACGGTCTCGCTGTCGCACATCGCCACAAACAACAACGGCCGCACCCTGCCATTCGGCGTGGAGGAGCGCAAGCACCTGCTCGCCATGATCGACTCGGCGTCGTACACCGCCCCGGACGGCACGGTGAGCAACTACGCCGGCATGACCTTGGCCGAACGCCAGGCTGCCGCCTCGTCCACCTTCCTGCCGCGTCCCAAACGCACGCTGGAAAGCCGCCAATACACCCTGGACGGCAAGCTGGACATGCCCTTCGGCGATCACATGGTGGTGGTCGGCGCGCAGGTCATCCGCGGCGAGCTGGAAGACGGCGTGTTCGGGATGGAAAGCGGGACGCCCGGCGGCGTGCAGAGCCACAACATGGTCTCGCTGTTCGCGGAAGACAGCTGGAACGTGATCCAGCCCCTGGTGCTGACCGGCGGCCTGCGCTACGACCACCACAACGTCTTCGGCAACCAGGTGAGCCCGCGCCTGTACGGCGTCTACACGCTGAACCCGAACTGGACCATCAAGGGCGGCGCCGCCACCGGCTTCAAGACGCCCAAGACCACCCAGCTGTACGACGGCATCACCGGTTTCGGCGGCCAGGGCACGAGCCCGATGTACGGCAACCCCAACCTGAAGCCCGAAACCAGCCTCAGCAATGAAGTGGCCGTCTACTGGCAAGACCCGCGCGGCCACAACTTCAACGCCACGGTGTTCCACAACACCTTCGACGACAAGATCGCCAGCCAGCCTTGCGGCGCCGGCACCAGCCTCGTCTGCGCCACCGCAGGTGATTTCGCCGAGCTGGGCTACGCCGCCGGCTCCACCCGCACCACCAACATCGACAAGGTGGTGATCCAGGGCGTGGAACTGGCCGGCCGCTGGCAGATTTCCCGCGCCTTCGGGCTGCGCGGCAACTACACGTACACCGACAGCGAGCAAAAGAGCGGCGTGGACCGGGGCAAGCCCCTGGGCAACACCGCCAAGCACATGTTCAACGCCTCGCTGGACTGGCAGGCCACCGACAAGCTGAGCTTCCTGCTGAGCGCGCAGGCGTTCATGGACCGCTACCGCGGCCAGCACGTGATCACCAACGAAGCCCTTTTCTACAAGGACTACCACGTGTTCAACCTGGGGGCCTCCTACAAGGTGAGCAAGAACGTCACCCTGAATGCCCGCATCAACAACCTGTTTGACCGCGACTTCACCTCCTACACGAGCGAGTTCCGCGACCTGAACGGCAACGGCGTGTACCAGGCCGGCACCAACGAAGTCCTGCACTACGACGACTACAACAACAAGGAAAAGGCCCGCAGCTTCTGGGTCAGCCTGAACGTGCGCTTCTGACGCACCCCGCCTGAATCGCTGACCCGCTCAGCGACCCGCGCCACGGCCCCCGGGCCCTGGCGCCTTTCGTCGTTTCCGATGCAAATCCACAACAAAATGGAAGAATTGTGAATAGGAATGATTTTTATTTGTGATAATCCCGGCCGAAGCCAGCCAAAGCCCCTCTGACGACCTGCCGTGCCTTGCACCGTGCCGGCGCGACGTGGAAGCCCGCCAGCCAACACACCATCGCACCGCAAGGACAACTCCCCAATGGCACACATCCGCAGCCGCAAGCACAGCAAACCCGTCCACCTCCTGGCCCTCCTGGCCGCATCCGTTCCCGCCGCCGGCATGGCGCAACCGACCGCCACCCTGCCCACGGTGACCGTCAAGGAAGCCCCCGAAGTGCCGTACAAGGCCGACAAGTCGGCCAACGACAAGCTGACGGCTCCGCTGGTGGATACGCCCAAGACCATCCAGATCATCAAGAAGGAAGTGCTGGAAGAGCAAGGCGCCGTCACGCTGATGGAAGCCCTGCGCAATACCCCCGGCATCACCATGCAGATGGGTGAGAACGGCAACACCTCGGCCGGCGACACCTTCCAGATGCGCGGCTTCTCGCTGCAGCAGAACACCTTCGTCGACGGCATCCGCGACCTCGGCGCCGTGACGCGCGACACCTTCAACCTGGAGCAGGTCGAGATCGTCAAGGGCGCCGCCGGCGCCGAAACCGGCCGCGGCGCGGCGTCGGGCTTCCTCAACCTGATTTCCAAGCAGGCCCACCTGGGCGACGAGAGCAGCGCCTCCGGCACCATCGGCACCGCCAGCCGCAAGCGCGCCACGGTCGACCTGAACAAGCAGCTGAGCGACACCTCGGCCTTCCGCCTCAACGCCATGGTGCAGGACAGCGGTGTGGACGGCCGCGACCAGGTGGACAACACAGGCTACGGCCTGGGCCTGTCGTACGTGACCGGCCTGAACACGCCCACCCGCCTGCACCTGTACAGCCAGCACATCCGTCAGAAAAACGTGCCCGACGGCGGTATCCCTTCGATCGGCTACGAAGGCTTCTACAACGCCAACGCGACGATCCGGGCCGGTGCCAAGGTGGACCGCGAGAACTTCTACGGCAGCGTGCACGACCGCGAGAAGATCGACGCCGACATGTTCACCGCCAAGGTCGAGCACGATCTCGGCCAGGGCACGACGGTGCGCAACATCACGCGCGTCGGCAAGAACAGCAACGATCGCGTCCTGACCGGCATCAATGCGATCAACGGCACGGCCAACGGTGCGGTCATCACCAACCCGGCCACCTGGGACATCAGCCGCTCGCGCCAACGCGTGGACCGTGAAAACACGATCCTGGCCAACCAGACCAGCATGAACACCGAGTTCAGCGCCGGCGGCCTGCAGCACTCGCTGGCGACCGGCGTGGAACTCATGCGCGAGACCTACAAGGACCGCTCGTTCGGCACCACCGGCCTCACCATCCCCAACGCCAACCTCTACAACCCGAACCCCAACGTCGTCCTGCCGATCCCCTTCGCCACCGGCCAGGAAGACCACCGCAGCGTGAGCACCCTGGGTCTGTACGCATTCGACAACGCCAAGATCAACGAGCAATGGTCGGTGAACGGCGGCGTGCGCCTGGACCGCTACAAGCTGCGCACCCGCGCCTTCAGCGCCCTGGGTGTGCTGACCGACCTGGATGACTCGCGCAGCCTGGTGAGCTGGAGCGTCGGTGGCATCTACAAGCCGGCGCAAAACGGCAGCGTGTACGCCTCGTACTCGACGTCGAGCACGCCGCCCGGCACCGATGCGCCGCTGAGCAACGTGGTCAACAACATCAACAACCCGGCCCTGGATCCGCAGAAGACCAACACGGTCGAAGTCGGGACCAAGTGGGAGCTGATGAACAAGCGCCTGAACGTGGCGGCCGCCGTGTTCCGCACGGTGAACGACAAGCAGACCAGCTACGACTCGGTGACCAACACCACCCAGCAGTTCGGCAAGACCCAGGTGCAAGGCATCGAGTTGTCCGCCGTCGGCCAGATCACCAACTTCTGGCAGATCACCGCCGGCCTGGCCAAGACCAGCACGAAGCAGATCGATCAGCTCGCCACCGGCAACGTCGGCACCGACAGCGTCCGCTGGTCGCCCGATCTCACCGCCACGCTGTGGACGTCCTACCAGCTGGACAAGCTCACGCTGGGCTTCGGCACCCGCTACGTCTCGGAGCAGAAGCGCGTGATCACCGTGGGCACGCCGCTGGCCACCCAGAACGTGCCCAACATCCCGTCCTACTTCGTCGCCGACGCGATGGTGGCCTACCAGGTCTCCGACAAGATCAGCGTGCGCCTGAACGTGTACAACCTGTTCGACAAAGAGTACATCTCGGTGCTGAACAACGGTGGTTCGCGTCTGACGCTGGGCGCACCGCGTTCCGCCGCCGTGACGGCCAACTTCAAGTTCTGATCCCGACCGACCCTCAGAACGCCACCCTCGAAAAGGCCCGCCCCACGGCGGGCCTTTTCCCGTTCCAGGAACCCTGCCCATGCTGCTGCACATTCCCCAGGTTCTCACCCAGGCCGAAGTGGCCGAGATCCGCCAGACGCTCGACACCCAGGGCTGGGTCGACGGCCTGCGTTCCACCGGTCCGCAAGCCGCCAACGTCAAGCGCAACCTGCAGCTCGACACCTCATCGCCGGTCTTCGCCCCGCTCTCGCAGCGCATCGCGCAGGCGCTGCAGCGCCATCCGCTGTTCGTCTCGGCCGTGCTGCCCGCGACCATGCTGCCGCCGATGTTCAACCGCTACGAAGGCGGCGGGCACTATGGCAACCACATCGACAACACCATCCAGACCGACCGCTTCAGCGGCCAGAAGGTGCGCACGGATGTGTCCACCACCGTTTTTCTCAGCGCACCCGAAGCGTACGACGGCGGCGAACTGATCACCGAAGACAGCTTCGGCACGCACGAGATCAAGCTCGACGCGGGCGATGCCATCGTCTACCCGTCCACCAGCCTGCACCGCGTGGAGCCGGTGACGCGCGGCGTGCGCGTGGCCTCGTTCCTCTGGACCCAGAGCCTGGTGCGCGACGCGTGGCGGCGCTCGATGCTGTTCGAGCTGGACATGACCATCCTGAAACTGCGCAACCAGCTGGGCGACACCGCCGAGGTGGTGGCGCTCACCGGCCACTACCACAAGCTGTTGCAGCAGTGGGCAGAGACTTGAACGCCGCGCGTCAGTACACGTCGCGGCGGTAGCGGCCGTCGGCCGCGAGCTGCTGCAGCGCTTCTTCGCCGAGGATGGTCTGCAACGTGGCGTTCACCTCGCCGGCCATGCCCTCCAGGCTGCCGCAGACATAGATCGCCGCACCGTCGGCCACCCACTGGCGCACGGTGTCGGCGGCCTCGGCCAGGGCGTGCTGCACGTACAAGCGCTCGACCTGGTCGCGCGAGAACACCCAGTCCACGCGACGGAGCCAGCCATCGCGCTGCCAGGCATCGATCTCGTCGCGGTAGTGCGCGTCGCACGTGGCGTTGCGTTCGCCGAAAAGCAGCCACATGGGCGCCTGCCCTTTCCCCGCCGCGACGCGCGCCCGCATGTGCCCGCGCAAACCCGCCAGGCCCGTGCCGTTGCCGATCAGGATCAAGGGACGCTGGGCGTTGTCACCGATGCGGAAACCGCCATGCGGGCGCACGCGCAGCATGACGGTCTCACCGGTCTGCGCGGCCTGCGTCAACCAGCCCGAGGCCTGGCCCGGGCTGCCGTCGGCTCGCCGCGTGCGGCGCACCAGCAGATGCACCGCGCCGTCCTGCGGCACGGAGGCGATGGAGTAGTCGCGCGGCTCGCCCGGCGCGGCAGGCACCTCCACCTGCACCAGATCGCCGGCCTGCCACTCGGGCAAGGCCGCGCCGGCGGCTTCGGGCACCAGTTCCAGGTGATGCACTTCCTCGCCCGCACTGCCCGGGTTGAGGTGCTCGCGCGTGCGCAAGCGCCAGGGCTGCAGGGCCGGGGCTTCCCAATCCGGCAGGTCGCTGGTGCCGGCCAGGTGCGCCAGGTGCTGGCGCCAGCGCTGCAGCGCGTCCGGGTCGCTCTTGTCCACGTCGATGCGCTCGAACAGGGCCTGCGCACCGCGGTCCGTCAGCCACTGGTCCAGCTGGCGGCCGAAGCCGCAGAAGTGGGCATAGGTCTTGTCGCCGAGCGCCAGCAGGCCCACGTGCAGGTGCGACAGCGTCACGCCCGCGTCCGCCATCACCTGCCGCGCGAAGGGCACGGCGCTGTCGGGCGGATCGCCTTCGCCGTAGGTGCTGGCGATGCAGAGCAGCCGATCGGCCTGTTGCAGATCAGCCAGGCTGATCTGGCTCAGCGGTGCGAGGCGCACCGGCACGCCGGCCGTGTGCAAGGCCTGCGCGGTCTGCAGGGCCAGCTCCTCGGCCTGACCGGTCTGGCTCGCGTACGCCACCCACCACGCGGGCACGCCCGGTGTGGCCGGCAACAGCGCGTCCACGCGGCGTTGCGCGGCGCGCTGGCGGTTGCGGTGCTGCCAGGCCATCGCCACGCACAGGAGCGCGTAGCACAGCAGGGTGGCCAGGGCATACAGCATTTTTTCGCTGGTCATCCGGCGAGTTCCTTCATCGCGGGTGTGAGGGTTTCTGTCAGTCGGCCGTCGGCCTCGCGCTGCACGAACAGCGCCGCTATGCCGTGGGCGGCGGCCAGGGCCATGCCCTGCTCGCGGCCGAGCACGGTCAGCGCGGTGGACCAGGCATCGGCCCACAGGCATTCGGCGTGCAGCACGCTCACCGACGCCAGGCCGTTGGCCAGCGGGCGGCCGCTGCGCGGGTCGAGGGTGTGCGGCCAGCGCACACCCTCGTGCGTGTAGACGCGGCGGTAGTCGCCCGAGGTGGCCACACACAGCCCGTGCAGGGCCACGCGCGTGGTGGGCAGCGGACCCTGCCCTGGCGCAGCGGGCGGCGATTCGAGGTCCACCCACCAGGGTTGCCCACCCAGGCGCAGACCCTGGCCGCGCAGTTCGCCTCCCACTTCCACCAGGGTGTGCCGCAGGCCCATGCCGCTCAGGCGGCGCGACACGCGGTCCACCGCATAGCCTTTGGCGATCGCGGAAAAGTCCAGTCGCACGCCACCGGGCTGGTGGAGCTGGCGCGAGGCGGCGTGCCAGCGCAGGGCGCGCCAGTCGTGCTGCGCCAGCGCCCGTTGCACGGCGCCATCGGTCGGTGGTGCGAAACCGGGATCGGTGTAACGCGGGCTGGGGCCGAAACCCCACAGGTTCACCAGCGCGCCCGCGGCGGGGTTGAACGCGCCACCCGACACCTCGGCCAGCCACAGCGCCGCCTCCAGCACCTCGGCCATCGCCTCGGGCACGGTGTGCACGGTGCCTGCCGGAGCGCGGTTGAAGCGCTCCAGGTCGGAGCTCTCCAGCCAGGTGCTCATCTGGGCAACCACCAGGTCCAGCTCGCTCTGAACCGCCGCGCGCACCGGCTCGGCGGGCGACGGCCCGGGTGCCGCCCACAGCACCTGCCAGGTCGTGCCCATGGTCTGGCCGTCCAGGCGGTGCGCCTGGGCACCCAGCACGGGCATGGACGCATCCAGCTCCAGCGGCACCAGCACACGGTTCATGTTGCGAGGGTCAGAAAACCAAAAAACAACCCCAGCCATCTGCATGGACTGGGGCAGGCCGGCATGCGCCGGGAATCAACGGGGCAGGACTTCCAGCGTCAGGCTGTAGCCCGAGCGGCGCACCGGCTCGGCCAGCGTGCCGGCCGGGCCGGTCGGCGCAGGACGCGGTGCATCGGCCGCGGGGGCTGCAGCCGCAGGCGCGCCCGGACCACCGGCGCCAGGGCCACCGGCTCCGCCGGGGCCGCCCATGCCGGGGGCGCGCGGCGGCGCGATGTTGACCCAGTACATGCCGGCGGCCGGCCACTTCACCTTGATCTCGCCCTTGTCATCGGTCGTGGTGCGGATCTCACCCAGCTCGCTGCGGTAGCGCAGGCCGGCCAGGATGACGGTGGCCGCGTAACCGGCGGCAGGCTTGCCGTTGTCGAGGAAGCGGAACGTGGCGGTGTCACCCTCCACCAGGTCGTTGGGGTGCGTCACCGGCACCAGCTCAATGCCGCGGCCGGTGGGCTTGAGGGCGTCGGTGGTGGGCTTGCCGGAGGTCACGAAAGTCTCCACGCGGTTCTGCGACTGGCTCACGCGCAGGTCTTCGGCGTTGGCGGGGATTTCCTTGGCCAGCGATTCGGCCGTGCCGCGCAGGCGCTTGCTCTCGGTACCGACCTTGAAGCTGGCGATGATGGCGTCGTTCACCAGCGCGAGGCGGTAGGTGCCCTGCTTCTCCAGCTTCACGTCGAACATGCTGCGGTAGCGGCCCTTGGCCTGGTTCTCGGCCTGCACCGGCTGGCCGTCGGGACCGATCACCACCAGGTTGTCCAGGCCGGCGGCGTTGTGCTCGTAGTAGAAGATGTCGTTGGAGACGGCGGCATCGACCGACACCCAGGGCTGCTGGCCCGAGTAGATGGTGCCCGAGGGCAGCAGCCACGAGCGGTGCGCATGCACGGCGGCCGGCAGGGCCAGCGCGGCCGCGGCGGCCAGGGTGAGAACGCGTGCGCGAACGGAAGTGGTTTTCATGAGGGTCTCCAGTCGGGTCAGGGTTTGACGGTGACGCTGATCGCGCCGAGTTCGTGTTCGCCACGGGCTTGGGTGGTGGTGGCGGCCTTCGGGGGCCACACAAACGGCACCTTCACCACTTCGCGGCCGCCCACTTCGCGCGCGGCTTCGAGCACCACGTTGTATTCACCCGGGGCCAGCTTGCCCAGCGCGGTGGCGTCCGAGAACTGCACCGACTGCTCGCCGGGCGCGCGCGTGGCGCCGCTGATGCCGTCCACCGGCATGGTCAGCTCGCGCCCGCTCTTGCGCCACCAGGCGCGCATGTCCTTGAGCCACTTGGTGCCCTCGTTGTTGCGCATCTTGATGTCGTACCAGACCGCGAGGTTGCCGGCGAAAGACTGGTCGTTCTTCTCGATCCAGATCGCCACGTAGGGGCGGTGGTACTCCGCCACGGTCAGGCGCGGGATCTCGACCTTGAGCGCCATGTCGGCGGCCAGGGCGGGGAAGGCAAACCCAGCCGCGGAAATGGCGGTGGCGTATCGGATCAACATGGGAACGCAGCTCCTTCAACAATCAATGGATGAACAGGATCACGAGCAACAAGGGAATCACCAGGCCCGCGCCCACCATGGGCCAGGTGGTGGGACGGCTCGTCGCATGGAACTTGAGGATGAACAGGCCGGTGATGCAGAACACCAGGCAGGCCACCGAGAAGATGTCGAGGAACCACTTCCAGGCCAGGCCGGTGTGGCGGCCCTTGTGCAGGTCGTTCAGGTAGGAGATCCAGCCGCGGTCGGTGCGCTCGTATTCCACGCTGCCCGACTCGCGCTCGATGCGCAGCCAGGCATCGCCACCGGGGCGCGGCAGCGAAAGGTAGATCTCTTCCGGCGACCACTCGGCGGTCGTGCCGGGCAACGCCACGTCCAGCGCCTCGGCCAGCCAGCGGTGCACCTCGGGCGGCAGCACCGCGTTGTCCGGCTCGTCGTCCTTGGGCGCCAGCGCCGTCTGCAGCTCGGCAGGCAACTGCACCAGCTTCTGCTGCACCTGCGGGGCGGCCGCGATGTCGGCCGCGTGGTTGAGCGTGATGCCCGTGAAGGCGAACAGCAGCATGCCGATCAGGCACAGGGCCGAACTGATCCAGTGCCACTGGTGCAGGGTCTTGAGCCAGTAGGCACGGTTGGATGCCGCTTGGGCGGCAGGAGGGTTCTTCACGGGAGTAGAGACAACGCAGAAACGGATCGGAAGCCAACGGAAGGCGAGACATCGCAAGGGCGAAAACCGCCTGCGCTCATCAGTCTGAGAATTATAACTATTCTCATTTAGAAAGACGCTCGCACCCCCATAAAAATGGCGGGCTCGTGCTCTTCTTTTTCAGGAAAGCGGGGGTGGCGGGCCGGCCCAGTCGCCGCCCAGGGCCTTGTACAGGTCCAGCGCGGCCGTCAGGCGCGACAGGCTTTGCGTGGCCAGCGCGTCGAGCGCGGAGAACAGGGTGCGCTGCGCGTCCAGCACCGAGAGCAGATCGCCGCTGCCCTCGCGGTAACGCAGCTCGGCCAGTTGCAGCGAACGCCGCGCCTGGGCCACCACCTCGCGCTGCAAGGCCTCCTGGCGCTCGCTGCGCGCCGCATTGCCCAGGCCGTCATCGACCTCCTTGAGCGCGGTGCGGATGGCCTTGCCGTAATTCTCGATCAGCACCACGCGCTGGGACTCGGTGCTGCGGATCTGCAGCCGCTGGCGGCCGCCGTCGAAGATCGACTGCGCCAGCGACAGGCCCAGCGACACGCTGCGCGTGGGATCGGCCAGGCTGATCAGGGCCGAGGTGCCCAGGCTGCCCGAAGCGGACAGCGACAGGCTGGGCAGCAGCGCCTTGCGCGCGGCTTCCACGTTGGCGTCGGACGCCGCGAGTTGCGCCTCGGCCGAGGCCAGGTCGGGGCGGCGCGTGAGCAGCGAAGACGGCAAGCCCGGCGACAGGGCCGGCACGCGCAATTGCGTGAACTCGCCCGCCTCGGGCTGGTAGCCCTGCGGCACGCGCCCCAGCAACAGGGCCAGCGCCGTGGCGGTCTGGCGCTGCTGGAGCTCGATGGGCAGCAAGGCCGTGCGCTGCGACAGCACGGTGGTGCGCTGCTGCGACACCTCCAGCGCCGTGGCCACGCCGTTGCGCTGGCGCGCCTCCACGATGCCCAGCACGCGCTCGGCAATGGCCAGGTTCTCGCGCGCGATGCGCAGGCGCTCGGCGGTGTTGAGCCAGAGGAAATAGTTGTTGGCCACGGCCGTGAGCAAGGTCAGCCGCGCGGTCTTCCAGTCGTACTGGCTGGCCTGGAACGAGGCCTCGCCCGCCCGCACGCCGGCCGCGATGCGGCCCCAGAGATCGACCTCGTAGCTGACGGACAGCCCGGCGCTGCTCGACTCGCGCGAGGTCGACGCCGTGCCCGGCGCATCGGTGCGGCCGGTCGAGGTGCCCAGGCTGCCGTTGACCGACGGCAGGCGCGAGATGCCGGCCTGCTGCAAGGCGATGTCGGCCTGGCGCATGCGCTCGATCGCGATGCGCAGGTCCGGGCTGCCGGCCTGGGCTTCTTCGATCAGGCGCTCCAGCGGCTGCGAGCCGAAGGACTCCCACCAGGCGGTGGTCAGCTGCGGCGCCTCGGCGGCGGGCGTGGTCGGGCTCCAGGCCGCGGGCATCTCGACCACCGGCCCACGGGCCGGTTCGGTGCTGGCACAGGCCTGCAGGGCCAGCACGGCGGCCAGGAGCAACGGTTTGGCCAAGGGGAACGTTGACGGTTTCATCACGGTGCTCATTCGGAAGACAGGGCCACGACGGGGTCGAGCCGCGCGGCCTTGCGCGCGGGCAGGTAACCAAAGATCAGGCCGGTGGCGAAGGCGCAGCCGAACGCCAGCACGACCGGGGTGACGGAGAACTGCACCGCCGTGCCGGTGGCGCCGATCACAAAGGCCACGCCCAGGCCGATGACGACGCCGACCAGCCCACCCAGCGCGGAGACCACCAGCGCCTCGATCAGGAACTGCTGGAGGATGTTGCGCATGCGCGCGCCCGTGGCCATGCGGATGCCGATCTCCCGGGTGCGCTCGGTCACGCTCACCAGCATGATGTTCATGACGCCGATGCCGCCGACCAGCAGCGAGATCGCCGCGATCGAGCCCAGCAGGATGGTCATGGTGTTCTGCGTCTCGGTCGCGGTGTCGATGATCGACGCCATGTTGCGGATCTGGAAGTCGATCACGCCGTGGCGCTCGGCCAGCAGCGACTCCACCGCCGACTGGGTTTCGTCGATGCGGCTCACATCGGACACCGCCACCGTCACGTTGCGCAGGAAGCGCTGGCCGGACAGCCGCAGCTGGCTGGTGGCGTAAGGCACCAGCACCACGTCGTCCTGGTCCTGGCCGTTGGGCGAGGCACCGCGCGTGCTCATCACGCCCACCACCTGGAAGATCAGGTTGTTCACCAGCACGTACTTGCCCAGCGGCTCCTCATCGCCGGGGAACAGGGCCTTGGCCACGGTCTGGCCGAGCACCGCCACGGTGGCGTACTCCTGCTCGTCCTCGTCGGTGAAGAAGGTGCCGCGCTGCACCTTCCACTGGCGCGCCAGCGGGAACTTGGACGAGGTGCCCAGGATGCTGCTGGAATAGTCCGACTCGCCGTACCGCAAGGTCGCGTTGCTGCTCTGCTCGGGCACGGCCGCCAGCACGTTGGGCACTTCCTTGTCGATGGCGTTCACGTCGGCCAGCACCAGCGTGGCGGTGTTCTGGAAGCCGCGCTGGTTGGGCGCGCCCGGGCGCACCAGCAGCAGGTTGGAGCCCATCGCGCTGATGCGGTCGATCACCACCTGCTTGGCGCCGTCGCCGATGGCCAGCATGGCGATCACCGAAGCCACCCCGATCACGATGCCCAGCAGCGTGAGGATGGCGCGGAACACGTTGGCGCGCAGCGCGCGCAACGCGGTCTTGGCGGCCTCGACCACGTCGCTCAGGTGCGAGATGCGGCCGGCGCGCGCCGTCCAGTTCTGCGCCGCCAGCGCGGCCTGCCCTTCGGGCGGGCGCGGGCCCGGGTCGGCCAGGATGTGGCCGTCCTTGATTTCGATCACGCGCTGCGCGTGCTGCGCCACTTCGGCCGCGTGGGTGATCAGGATCACCGTGTGGCCCTGGGCCGCCAGCTCCTTGAGCAGCACCATCACGTCGGCGCCGCTCTTGCTGTCCAGCGCGCCGGTGGGCTCGTCGGCCAGGATCACGCGGCCACCGTTCATCAGGGCGCGGGCGATCGACACACGCTGCTGCTGGCCGCCCGAGAGCTGGTTGGGCCGGTGGTGCATGCGATCGCCCAGGCCCAGCGAACCGAGCAGCTCGGTCGCGCGCGCGTGGCGCTCGGCCGGCGGAATGCCGGCGTAGATCGCGGGCACCTCGACGTTGTCGGCCGCCGTGCCGGTGGCGATGAGGTTGTAGCTCTGGAACACGAAACCGAAGGCATCGCGGCGCAGCTCCGCGAGTTCGTCGCGCTCCAGCTCGGAGACATCGCGGCCCATGAAGAGGTAGCGGCCAGTGGTGGGCTTGTCCAGGCAGCCCAGGATGTTCATCAAGGTGGACTTGCCCGAGCCGGACGCCCCCATGATGGCCACCAGCTCACCCGGGTAGATCTTCAGGTCGATGCCGTGCAGCACCTCGACCGACAGATCGCCGTTGTGGTACGTCTTGGTGATGCCGCTCAGGTCGATCAGCGGCACGCCCGCGCTCTGCGGCGCGGCGCGCAGCGCCTCGGCCTCCTGCGACTGCGGCAGCTGGCTCATCGACGCGCCCCACCGGCCGCGCCGGCGGGCATGCCACCGGGGCCGCCCATGTTCGGCTGCTGGCCCAGGCCCGTGCCCTGCTGCGTGTTCGCGGGACGGCGCTCGGGTTCGCGCACGCCGGCGATCACGCGGTCGCCTTCCTTCAGGCCCGAGAGCACCTCGGCATGCACGCGGTTGCTGATGCCGATGGTGACCTCGCGCTCCTCGATCGTTCCGTCCTCGGCCATGACCTTGACCTTCGCCTGGCGCGGACCGCGCGCCGGCCGCGCGGGGCCATCGCCGCGGGCCGGCATGCCACTCACGTTGGGCGCCGCGGGTTTGGTGGCGGCGGCGTCCTTGCTCCCCGCCTCGGCGCCCGGGGCCGGGCGCTTCTGCGCGGCGGCGGCACCGCCGGCGGCGGGCGCGGTGGCCGCGTTGCCGCCGCTGGCTTGCGCCTGCTCACGCTCCTTGCGGCGCTGTTCGCGGAAGCGCGCACGCTCCTCTTCGCTCATCTTCTCGAAGGCCTCGCGGTCCATGCGCGGGCGCTCGCCGCCGGCACCGGGACCGTTGCCACCGCCGGCAGCACCCGGCGCGGCGCCACCTGCGGCCTCGCGTTCCTTGCGGCGCTGCTCGCGAAAGCGCGCACGTTCCTCTTCGGTCATTTTCTCGAAGGCCTCGCGGTCCATGCGCGGACGCTCGCCGCCCGCCTGCGCGACCACGACGGTGTCGGCCACCGTCTTGAAGGACGCCGAAGGAATGGCGGAGGTGCTCGTGCCCCGCTGCGTCGGCGCCGCCGGTGCGGCCCCCGGCGTGGCGGGTGCGGGCGTGGTCCCCGAAGGTGCGGCCGGTGCGGGCACGCCCGCACCGGGGTTGTTGCGCGCGCCGCCCGGCCCGCCCTGCTGCCCGCCGCGGTTGCCCTGGGCGCCGCGCTGGATCGTCAGCGCCGACATCGGCACCACCAGCACGTCCTTGGCCTCGGCCACCACGAAGAACACCTGCGCCGTCATCTGCGTCATCAGGCTGCGGTTGTTGTTGGGCACCTCGAACAGCGCGTTGTAGAGCACCACGTTGTTGGTCACGGTGGGCGTGGGTTCGATCTTCTTGAGCTCGCCGTACCAGCGGCGGCCCTGGCCGCCCAGGGTGGTGAAGTACACCGGCATGCCACCGCGCAGCTTGCTGACGTCGGCCTCGGAGACCTGGGTCTGCACCGTCATCACCGAGAGATCGGCGATGCGCATCAGCGTGGGCGCGGACTGGTTGGTGTTCAGCGTCTGGCCCTGGCGCGCCGTGATGCTCACCACCGTGCCGGCCATCGGCGCGTAGATCTTGGTGTACTTCAGGTTGGCCTCTTCCACCCGCATGCTGGCCTGGAGCTGCTCCATCGAGGCCTTGAGCGACAGGATCTGCGCACGCGCCGTCTTCACCGCGGTTTCCGCGTTCTGCAGCGTCTCGGCGGTGGTCGCTTCCTCGGCCATCAGGTTTTTCTGGCGCTGCAGGTCGCGCTCGGCCTTGGCCAGCGTGAGCTCGCGCTCGCCCATCTGCGCCTGCTGCGAGCGCAGCTGGGCGCGGCTGGCGTCCACGCGCGCCATCGAGGTCTCGGCGTCGATCTCGGCCAGCAGGTCGCCTTCCTTGACCTCGGTGCCCACCTCCACATGGATCTTGCGCAGCTGGCCCGACACCTGGGCGCCGACGTCCACATAGTCGCGCGGCTGCAGCGAGCCGGTGGCGCTGACCTGGTCCTCGATGTCGCCGCGCTGCACCGTGGCGGTGATGTAGGCGCTCTCGGTCTTCGCGCCCGGGCCCCAGCGGTAGTACGCAAAACCGCCGCCCCCGAGCACGGCCAGGCTCACCAGCGCGATCAGCGCCAGTTTCCAGGTCTTGCGGCGGCGGACGGCTGGGGCCTTGCCCCCTTCACGTTGGACTTCGTTCATGAATGACAACAATGCGTTGGTGTTCTGGATGGGTGGCGCCGACAGGCGCGTGCCAGGATGATGCGGGATATTGCCCGCGAAATATGGAAAGAATGAGCAAGCAGAAGGGCCTGCCTTGCACAAAGTTTGAAAGATTTGGGTTTAGTCTTGGCGACACCATGCAGACCGACCGTGCCAACCCCTCGTCCAGCCACCGGGCCTGGCTTTCGCGCTTCGATACGCTGCGCGTCAAGCTCTTCCTGGCCATCGCGGGCGCCAACGTGGTGCTGGTCATGTCCGCCTACCTCATCTACAGCTGGAGTTTCGACAAAGGCCTGGTCGAGTACCTGAACAAGGCCGACGAAAACCGGCTGCAGCCGATGATCGTGCGGCTCGCCGAGGGGTACCGCCAGCACGGCAGCTGGGCCTGGATCACCGAAGACCGCCAGCGCTGGCAGGACCTTTCGCGCGAGGTGCTGGGCACCGGCCGCATGCCGCGCCGCCCCGCCGAACCGCAGACCGCGCCCGGTCTGCCGCCACCACCACCACCTCCTCCTCTTGCGGCCCAGCCGGCGACCGCCGTGGCGAACGTGCCGAACGTGCCGCCGCCCTTCACCATCGACCCCAGGCTGTTGTTGCTCGACCCGCAGCGCAACCTGCTGGCCGGCCCGGAAGGCCGCACAGAGCAGGCCGTGCTCAAGCCCATCCAGGTCAACGACCAGCTGGTGGGCTACCTGGGCTATGTGCCGCGCCTGCAGATGGTGGCCTCGCTCGAACGCGTGTTCCTGGCCCAGCAGACCCGCACCTTCGCCGCCATCGCACTGGGCATGCTCGCGGCCGTGCTGCTCAATGCCGCCCTGATCGCGCGCTGGCTCTCCCGGCGCCTGCACGTGCTGGGCGAAGGCACGGCGGCGGTGGCCCAGGGCGACTACAGCGTGCGCCTGCCCGCGCGCGGGCACGACGAACTCGCGCAGCTGGCCGACGCCTTCAACCACATGGCCACCTCGCTGCAGGCCGCCCAGCAGGCCCGCCAGCAGTGGATCGCCGACATCGCCCACGAGCTGCGCACACCGCTGGCGACCCTGCGCGCCGAAATCGAGGCGCTGCAGGACGGCATCCGCCAGCCCGACACCGCCAACCTCGATTCGCTGGCCCAGGAAGTCGGCCGCCTGACGCGGCTGGTGGAAGACCTGCGGCTGCTCTCCCTGTCCGACCTGGGCGCGCTGGACTACCGCTTCGCCCCGCTCGACCTCGGCCGTTTCGTCGGCCACCACCTGAGCGATGCGGCCGGCCTGCCGGGCCGGCGCCTGCAGGTGCGCACCGAACTGGCCGACGGCGTGGAAATCCGCGCCGACGGCGACCGGCTCGACCAGGTGCTCAACAACCTGATGCAGAACACGCAGCGCTACAGCGCCGACCCCGCCACGCTCAACGTGCAGGTGCGCCGCCACGACACCGAGGCCCAGCTGACCTGGGAAGACACCTCGCCCGGCGTGCCCACGGAAGCCCTGCCCCACCTCACCGAACGGCTCTACCGCGTGGATGCTTCGCGGGCCAGCGCCAGCGGCGGCTCGGGCCTGGGCCTGGCGATCGCGCACGCCATCGTCGTGGGCCACGGCGGGCGCATGCAGGCCTCGGCCAGCGCGCTCGGCGGCCTGCGCTGGGACATCTGGCTGCCCCTGAACACGGAGGCCGCGCATGGCTGATCGCCACATGGCCAGCCGCATCCTCGTCGTCGAGGACGAGAACAAGATCGCCGGTGTGCTGCTGGACTACCTGAAGCAGTCCGGCTTCGACACGCACCACCTCGCGCGCGGCGACGAGGTCGAGCCCTGGCTGGAACACCACCCGGTGGATCTCGTGCTGCTGGACCTGATGCTGCCCGGCAAGAGCGGGCTGGACGTGTGCAAGGCGCTGCGCACCGGCGCGCCAGGTCAGCAGGCGCCGGCCATCATCATGGTCACGGCGCGCGTCGAAGAGATCGACCGCCTGCTCGGGCTCGAGCTCGGGGCCGACGACTACATCTGCAAGCCTTTCAGCCCGCGCGAGGTGGTGGCGCGCGTGAAAGCCGTGCTGCGCCGGGGCACGCACGCGGTGGCGGCGGCCGACGAATTGCCCCATGGCTTGAAACTGGACGACGCGGCCTGGCGCGCCACCATCGCCGGACAGGACCTGGGCCTGACCGCCGTGGAGTACCAGCTGCTCAAGGTGCTGAGCGCGCGGCCCGGGCGCATCTTCTCGCGCGAGCAGCTGATGGACTCGATGTACCAGGACGAGCGCATCGTCTCGGACCGCACGGTCGACAGCCACATCAAGAAGCTGCGCCGCAAGATCCAGGAGCACCTGCCGGAGCAGGAGCTGATCCACTCGGTCTACGGCCTCGGCTACAAATACGAGGCTTGACCGCTCAGCGCGCGGCGATGGCGCCCAGGCGCTGGGCGTTCTCGCGCAATTCGGCCACCGGGTCGCGGCCTTCGGTCTGCAACACGATGGTCTTCGCTCCCGCCTGTTGCACCGCCTGCGCCAGGGGTGCCGGCAGGTCGCGGTGGTGCAGAACGGCGGCCACCGAGGCGCTGCGCAGCCGCTGCGTCAGCTGCGTGAGGGCCTCCGGCGTCCAGGCTTCGTCGGCGCGGGCGTCGGTGCCCGCGAGGTCGAGGTTGAAGCCGTTGACGAGGTAGTCGAGCCGGTCCGAGAGGCTGAACACCGCGAGGTTGCTCGCCGTGGCCAGGCGGGCCTCGCTCTGCGCCGTGATGGTCAGCAACTGCTGGCGCAGCGCGCCCACATTGGCCTGCAGGCGCGGCCTGGCGGCCGGCACCAGCCGGCCGACATCGCTGGCGATCACGTCGGCCATGCGGCCCAGGTTCACCGGGTCCAGCCAGGGCAATGCGTTCGCTGTGGTGTCCTGCTCCTGCAAGGCCATGCCGGGCAGGGAGGCATCGAGCGGGCGCGCCGCGTCGATCTCGATCAGGCGGATGTTCTGGCGCCGCGCCAGCGGAAACAGCGGGTCGTCGGGCCAGATCGAGCGCAGGGCGATCACGGCGTCGGCCTGGCGCGCGGCCTCGCCGAGCCCGGCCGCGCCGCGGCCCGAGAAGAAGGCCAGCTGCCGGTTCGGCGGCAGCGTTTCGGGCACCGGCCGCAGCACCACGATGCCGGTGTCGCGCGCCAGGGTGGTGGTGAGCGCGGCCACCACGGGATGGGCCACCAGCAGGCGCGCCGGTGCGGCGGCAGCAGCAGCGGTGGGTGCGGCGGGCGCCTGTGCGGTGGCGGCGCCGGCCGACAGGGCCAGCAGACCGGCCAGGCACCAGGCCGGGGGAGACAGAAGACGCGAGGTCATCCGGCATGTCCTTTCAGTGACGGGGTGAAGCCCCGGATGACCGCCGCGAGCGCAAACAGCCCGCCGGCGGTGAGGATGATGGCCGCGCCCGAAGGCACCGGCAGTTCGAGTTCGATCGGCAGCAGGATGCCAATCTGCGTGCTGACGGTGGCGATGCCCACGCTCAGCCAGAAGAAGCCCCGCAGCGACAGGCTCAGCAGGCGCGCGGCAGCCGCGGGGATGATGAGCAGGGCACCGACCAGGATCGCGCCGATCACCTTGACCGAAGCCACCGTCACGATGGTCACCAGCACCACGAACAGGTAGTCCAGCAGCTTCACGCGCACGCCGCGCACGCTGGCGAGCTGCGGGTTGAAGCTGGCGAGCATGAAGCGGTTGTAGAGCGGCACCGTGAGCGCCACCACCAGCGAGCCCACCACCGCGAGCACCAGCAGGTCTCCCGCGTCCACCGTGAGCACCGAGCCGAACAGCACGTTCTCCAGGATGTGGATGTTCACGCGCCCCGACAGCATCAGCAGCAGGCTCGCCCCCATGGCCAGCGAGACCGCGAGGAAGACCCCGATCAGCGTGTCGGGCGAGAGGCCGGTGCGGTTGCGCAGGTAGTTCAGCAGCATGCCAAACAGCAGGCAATAGGCGAACAGGCTGCCGTAGGGCCCGGTGTAGGGCTCGCCCAGCAGGATGCCGATGGCCACCCCGGTGAGCGCGGCGTGGCCCACGGCTTCGGAAAAGAAGGCCAGCCGCTTCACCACGACCAGCGTGCCCAGGCCGCCGAGCACGGGGCCGATGAACAGGCCCGCCAGCACGGCATTGACCACGAAGCCGTAGGCCAGCGACGCGGGCAGCGTGCCCTGTTCGGCCAGGTGCTGGATGCCCTGGCGGAAAGTATCGAATGCGCTCATCAGGCCACCGCCTTGTCTTTTTCTTCTTCGCGCCGCTGCCGGCTGGAGAACAGCGCGAGCACGCGCTGCGGGGTCAGCGTCTCGGCGGCCGGGCCGTCGAACAGCACCTGCCGGCTCAGGCCGGAGACGTGGTCGGCCAGGCGCGTGACGGCGTCGAGGTCGTGCTCGATCCACAACACGGTGACGCGGGTCTCGCGCCAGTGCGCGAGCAGCTTCTCGAAGATCGCTTCGCCCGCCTCGTCCAGCGCCGACATGGGTTCGTCGAGCAGGATCAGGTCGGGCGCAGGAATCAGCGCCTGGGCCAGCAGCACGCGCTGGCGCTCACCGCCGGACAGCGCGCCCATGCGGCGGCCCGCCTTCTCCAGCATGCCGACCTGCTGCAGGGCCTGCTCGACCGGCTCGCGCCAGCGCGGCGACAGACCGAGGAACACCGGCCGGCGCTGGCACATGGCGCCCATGAAGTCCATCACCGTCATCGGCAGGCCGGCGTCGAAGGCCAGGGCCTGCGGCACGTAGCCCACGACCCCGGGCAACTCGCCGGGCCAGGTCAGGCTGATCTGCCCGCGGTGCGGCACCTGGCCGAGCAGGGCCTTGAAGAGCGAGCTCTTGCCGCCGCCGTTGGGGCCCACGAGCGCGTGCACGCTGCCCGCCGCCACCTGCAGGCTCACCTGCTTCAGGATGTCGGTGTGACCGAGGGTGAGATCGACAGAGTCAAAGGCGATGCCGGGTCCACCCGCCATCGCGCTCACGCAGACTCCTTGATCGCGCGCACCACGGTGGCGAGGTTGCGGGCGATCTCGTTCTCGAACTTGTCGGCCGTGTACGGGCCGTGCGAGATGTGCGTCAGCGCGTACAGGCGCACGCCGGTTTCGCGGCGGATGGTGTCGACGTAGGCCGATGGGAAGTCCATCTCCGAGAAGATCACCTTCACGTCGAGCGAGCGGATCTGGTCGATGGTGCCCTTGAGCTGCGAGGGGCTGGGCTCGATGCCGTGCGCCGGCTCCACCACCGCCGCCACTTCCAGGCCGAACTCGCGCAGCAGGTAGTCGTAGGCGCCGTGGATGGTGGCGATGCGCAGGCCGCTCGCGGGCGCCTGGGCCAGCTGGCCCAGCGCGTCGGCGCGCAGCTTGCGCAGCTTCTGCGCGTAGGCGCGCGCGTTGGCGGTGTATGCGTTGGCGTTCGCCGGATCGAGCTTGCCCAGTTCGCGGGCGATGGTGTTGACCTGCGAGATCGACGCCGTCACCGACAGGAAGGTGTGCGGGTTCACCACTTTGCCCGAGGTGCCCCGGCCGGTGCCCACCGCGGCGAGCAACGGCACCTGGGCATTGGCTTCGATCACCTTCAGGCCGGGCTTCTCGCTCGCCGCGATCATGCGGCCGGCGAAGTCGTCGTGGCCCACGCCGTTGAGCACGATCACATCGAGCGAACCGATGCGCTTGATGTCTTCGGTGCGCGGCTCATAGGCGTGCGGGTTGAAGCCGGCGGGAATGACGGGCACCACCTCGGCCAGATCGCCCACCACGTTGGCGACATAGCTGTAGTAGGGGTGCAGCGTCACGCCCACGCGCAGCTTGCGCGCCTGGGCCCAGGCCGGCACGCCGGTGGCGGCCAGGGCCATGGGCGCCCAGGCCATCGCCGACAGCAGGTGGCGGCGGCGCGCGGAAGGCAGGGGGTGGTCTGACATGAGAGAAATCCCGAAAGAAAGAAAAAACGGAAAGGCGGGCGGCGGGGGTCAGTGCGCGGTGTCTTTGCGCGTCACGCCGGCGTCGTAGCGCACCACCACCTGGCGCCAGCCCTGGCGCATGAGCGATGCGTCGTCCAGCTGCTCGGGCCAGGTGTTGGCGCCTTCGCGGCGCACCCAGACCTCGGCTTCGTCCTCGTGCTCGTGGGCCTTGGGGGAGGCGTCGGCCTCGCCCTTGGCCGGCAGGCGCAGCAGGACGGACGCCGCGACCTCCGGTGCCGCGCTGCGCCCCACGTAGGCCACCTCGTGGCCTTGCACCTGGGTGCGCCATTCGTGTCCGCCGCGCGCGGCCGCGCCGACACCCGTGACGAAGGGCGGCAGGTCCATGCCGCGCAGCTGTTCGATGCCCGGCACGGCCTTGTCGGCCTCCATCAGGGCGGTGATTTCTTCGGCCGCGACCAGCAAATCGGCGTGCACGCCCTGCTCCGCCGCATTGAGCTGCGTGCGCGCGTCGATCTGGTGCGACGACAGCGCCGCGGCGGCCAGCGGCTGCGCGCGCGCGCCGATCAGGATCGCCGCCACCAGCAGCACGCACGCCGCCGCCAGCACCACCCACAGGGTTTCATGCCCCGCGCCCGCCGGGCGCACCACTTGTGTGGTCATGGCTTGACGTCGGTGTGATCGACCTCGGCCGAATGCTCGCCGCCGTCGTCCAGGCGCACGAAGAACTCGCCTGCGGGCCGCTTGAACTGCCAGGCCGAATCGCCGCCCAGCGTGCCCTTGGCCAGCACGCGCTCGTCGTAGGCCTTCACCTGCACCGCCATGCCGACCGCGTCGCTGCCGTCCGAGAACTCGCCCACGCAACGCACCATGTCCGCGGCGGCGGGCTTGCAGGTCAGCAACAGGCTGTGGGCCGACGCCAGGCCGGGCAGCGCCGCCGCCCCCACGAACAGGGCGGACAGAAACAGGGGATGAAGGGTTTTTCGCATGGACCAGAATTCGCCGAGGCATGCGCAGGTCGAGGGAATCGGCCCGGCATGGACAATAATGAACTACAAATGAGAATTGTTCCCATTATAGACAGCAGGACAAAGCCCTTGCCCGGACTGCTCCTGTTTTTGCTGCACCGCCACCAAGCCCGCCGCATCCCCACGACACCATGACAC